>DATLFN010000112.1 GCA_035540975.1 Acidimicrobiales bacterium | reverse complement strand
CACCCCGAACCCCCGCGCCCGGCTCCCCGCCCCGGGTGCGGGGGTTCTCCGCCACGGCAGGCGGGCGGCGAGGGGCCCGGCCGTAGAGTGACGGCGTGAGCGAGCCCGGGCCGGCGGACGGGTCGAGCCCCCTCGAGGGCCTGCCCTTCTTCGCCGAGCTGGCCCGGGTCCCCGACGCCGACGGCCCGGTGCACTGGGACGTCGCCCGGCGTGTCGCCGTGTGGGTCGCCGGGAGCGGGCGACCCGAGCCGCCCGTCGACCCGGGCGACGCCGAGCGGCTGCACGAGCTGGGCCGGGTGGCGGAGCTCCAGGTCGCCGGCGCCGTCCCCGCCGCCATGGCCGATCCGTCGCCCGTCGACGCCGTCGCCGTGACGCGCGGCGAGTGGGCCCTGCGAGCGCTCGACGCCGAGCGCCCGCTGCTGGAGGTCCTGGCCGGGTCCCTGGCTGGCGCCCGCCCGCCGGATCCGGAACATCGCCCGGCCGGTCTGGCACCCAGCGTGCTCGAGGGCCTGGTGTTCGGGTGGATGATGGGGCAGCTGTCGCGGCGCGCCCTGGGCCAGCACGACCCGCCCCTGCCCCGCCCGCCCACCGCCCGCTTGTCGATCCCGCTCGCCAACCTCGACGAGGTGGCGGCCGACTGGGGCCTGCCCGTCGACGAGGTGCGGTTGTGGGGCTGCCTCCACGACGTCGCCCACCGCTGCGTCCTGGGCATCCCTCACGTGCGGGAGGCCCTGGGCGGGCTGGTGGGCCGCTACGTCGCCTCCTTCGACGTGCCGGCCGACGCGCTGGCCGACCAGATCGAGGCGTTGGACCCCACCGACCCGGCGTCCTTCCGCACCGCCCTGGGCGACCCCGAGGCCATGGTCAGCGCCGTGCAGACACCCGAGCAGGCCGAGGTCCTGGCGCGGCTGGAGGCGCTGGCCGCGGCCATGGAGGGATGGGTGACCTCCGTCGTCGACGGCGTCGCCGGGCGCCTCCTGGGCAGCCACGACGCCATCCACGAGGCGGTGCGCCGACGGCGGGCGGAGGCGACGTGGGGCGACCGGTACGTCGCCCGCCTCCTCGGCATGGGGTTGCGCCAGGCCGCCTACGAGCGGGGGCGCCGCTTCGTCACCGGAGTGGTGGAGCGGGGTGGGGACGAGGCACTGGCGCGGCTGTGGTCGTCGCCGTGGCTGCTCCCGACCCCGGCCGAGGTCGACGCGCCCGGGCTGTGGCTGGCCCGCATCGACCTCCCCGAAGGCGGCTGACGCCCGCCCGCCACCGTCACCGGGACGTGGCGGGCGCCGTACCTGCTCGAGGTGACGGAGGGGGTCGCGCCCCAGGCGAGGCCCTCGGCGTCGCCCACGCCGGCCGCCGTCGAGCCGCTCAAGGCGTTCCTGGCCGGCGTGGTCGGCGAGGGGACGGGCCGGGCGGCGGCCGGCGTCCCTGGCCTGTCGGGGAAGACGGGTACCGCCGAGTTCGGCTCGGGCGACCCGCTTCCCGCCCACGCCTGGTTCGTCGGCCACCGTTCCGGCGTCGCCTTCGCCGTGTTCCTCGAGGCGGGCGGCGTGGGCGGCCGGGACGCGGCGCCGGTGGCCGCCCGCTACGCCGCCGCCCTGTAGGGCGTCAGCCGGCGCGGGCCCCGTTCAGGTCGTCGTCGTCGTCCTCCTCGCGCTCGGCCATCTCGTTCTGGTCGGTGACGGCGCGGGCGTGGGCGGCATCGCCCTCGGGGCCGCGCGGCCGGGCGGTGAGCTCGGCGAACACCTCGTCGCGGCCGTAGAGGATCACGACGTCACCGGCCTCGATCCGCGTGTCGCGGTTGGGCACGCCCAGGTAGGACCCGTCCGACCGGACGACGCCCAGCACCAGCACGCCCTCGTCCTTCAGGCGCAGGTCGCCCAGCGTGCGGCCCGCCAGCCAGCTCTCGGCGTCGGCCAGCATCTCCTTGACCTCGTACTCGCCCGAGACGTGCAACAGGGCCGCGTAGTCCCGGACCTCCAGGTCGGTGTAGCGGGCCAGGGCGCCGCCGATGACCTTCGACAACCGGCGGTCGACGCGCTGCGACGACGAGGCCGCGTAGACGAGGACCAGGCCGCCGACGAGGACCAGGCCCCGGGTCACCCGCGAGCCGGCGTCGGCCGAGCCGGCCACGCCGGACAGGATGCCGGCGATGCTGGTGGCGAGGCCGACGCTGCCGGTGAGCATCAGCGCCATGATGATCCGCCGCCGGGCCGGGTGGGCCACGACCGCCTCCGACTCCGTGGTCGTGAAGCCGACGCCGGTGAGGGCCGACCGGGCCTGGAAGCGGGCGGACGGCTGCGACATGCCGGTGGCCGTGAGTGCGATCGTGGCGATGCGGGTGATGACCAGCGACAGCATCGCCACCACCAGCAGCAGGATGATCCCGTACACCCTCGTCGTCCTACCCAATCGGCGGGGAAGCCCTCACTACCATGGGGCCCCGTCTCGACAGCCGGGGAGGGAGGCGGATGGACTGGCTCCAGGCGCCCGACTACTGGCTGGCCCGCCTCGTGTTCGAGCGGTTGCTGGGCGGTGTCTACCTGGTGGCGTTCCTCGTGGCCGCCAACCAGTTCCGCCCGTTGCTCGGCGAGCGGGGCCTGCTGCCCGCGCCCCGGTTCCTCGCCTCCGTCGGCTTCGCTCGGGCGCCGAGCATCCTCCACCTCCACTACTCCGACCGCTTCCTCTCGGTGGTCGCCTGGTCGGGTGCGGCGGTCGCCGCCCTGTGCGCCGCCGGCGTGCCCCAGGCGGGGCCGTGGTGGGCGGCGGCGGCCGCGTGGGCCGCCCTGTGGGCGCTGTACCTGTCGATCGTCAACGTGGGCCAGCGCTTCTACGGCTTCGGGTGGGAGAGCCTGCTGCTGGAAGCGGGGTTCCTGGCCATCTTCCTGGGGCCAGCCGACTGGGCGCCGCCGACGCTGCTCGTCGTGGCCCTGCGGTGGCTGCTGTTCCGCCTCGAGTTCGGCGCCGGGGTCATCAAGATGCGGGGCGACCCGTGCTGGCGTGACCTCACCTGCCTGAGGTACCACCACGAGACCCAGCCGCTGCCGAACCCGCTCAGCTGGTGGTTCCATCACCTGCCCCGGCCGGTGCACCGGCTCGAGGTGGCGGGGAACCACGCCGCCCAGCTGGTGGCACCCTTCCTGCTCTTCGCCCCGCAGCCCGTCGCCGCCGTGGCCGGCGCCGCCGTGGTGGTGACGCAGGTGTGGCTGGTCCTCAGCGGCAACTTCGCGTGGCTCAACCTCCTGACGATCGCGCTGGCGGCGGCCGCCTTCGACAACGACGTGCTGGCGCCCCTGCTGCCCGTGGAGGTGCCGGCGACGACGCCGTCGCCCCCGTGGCACCAGGCCCTGGTGGCCGGCATCGCCCTCCTCGTGGCGGTCCTCAGCCGCCGGCCGATCGTCAACCTGGCCTCGCCGCGGCAGGTGATGAACTCCAGCTTCGACCCCCTGCACCTGGTGAACACCTACGGCGCCTTCGGCAGCGTGACGAGGCAGCGCTTCGAGGTCGTGATCGAGGGCACCGACGCCGCCGAGCCGGGCGCCGGGGCGGTCTGGCGGGAGTACGAGCTGAAGGGCAAGCCGGGCGATCCCCTGCGCCGCCCCCGCCAGGTGGCGCCCTACCACCTGCGCCTCGACTGGGTGCTGTGGTTCGTCGCCCTCCCCGGTCGCCGGTTCGACCATCCCTGGGTGTCGGCGCTGCTGACCCGCCTGCTCGAGAACGACGGTCCCACCCTGCGGCTGTTCCGGACCAACCCCTTCCCGGGCGAGCCCCCGGCCTTCGTGCGGGCGCGCCTGTACCACTACCGGTTCACGACGCCGGCCGAGCGCCGGGCGACCGGCGCCTGGTGGGTGCGCACGCCCGCCGGTGAGCTGCGCCCCGCTCTCGGGCGGCCGTCGTCGGCCGCGACCCGCTAGACCTCCGGGCGTGCAACGACGAGCCGCCCACCCGCGCGGACGACGGCCGAGGTGCGCCGCCGCGGTGGCCGTCGCCGCCCTCCTCCTCTTCGGGGCGGCCTGCGGCGACGGCGGTAGCGGCGGCGACGAGGACGCGGCGGGTCCGTCCCCCACCGCCGCGCCCGTCGGGCCGACGGCCGCCACGCAGCCCGCCCTCACCAGCCTGGCCGGCACGGCGACGTGCGGCGACTACGTCCGGGCCACGCAGGCCGCCCGGGAGAATGCCACCCGGGCGGCGCTGATCGTCGTCCGCCACGACGCCGGGGTGGAGCGGGAGCCCTCCGCCCGCGTCCGGGCCGAGTTCGAGAAGGCGGTCGACGCCGCCTGCGCCCTGCAGCCCGCCCTGCCGATGCTCGACGTGATGGCCGCCGTCGCCGGCGAGCACCCCGGTGCCTATCTCGGGTAGGGACGGCGCGTCACGGTGCGGGCGGCACGGCCCGGAAGAGCGAACCGGCGGCGGACGCGAACACCAGCTCGCCGTCGGAGTCGGTGCCGATGTGGGTGAGCTGAGGAACCTTGGCCGTCTCCCGACGGACGTCGGTGACGCCCCGGCCCGGCTTGGGCTGGAGCGACCACAGCGTGCCCGCGCAGAAGTCGCCGAACAGGTAACGCCGCGTCATTCCCGCCAGCCGGACCCCCGAGTAGACGAGCCCACCGATCACGGCGCATCCTTCGTCGTGCCCGTAGGCCACCACCGGGAAGACCAGGTCGCCCTTCCCCCGCACCTCGTGGCCCTGGGGCAGCTCGTGCCTTCCCTCGTAGGCGCTCCACCCCAGGTTCTTGGGCGGCTCGTCGAACTCCAGGCGGACCCGGTTCACCTCCTCGACCCGGTCCTGGCCGACGTCCGCCACCCACAGGTCCCCGAGCGCCGGGTCGAACGAGAACCGCCACGGGTTGCGCAGGCCGACCAAGACGGCGCTCCAGCGCGGCTCGGCGGCGTCCACGTCCAGGGCCACCACCTTGCCGAGGGGACGCCGGGGGTCCTGGGCGGTCTCGTCGGGGTCGAAGGCGCGGCCGCCGTCGCCCAGGCCGACGTACAGCCGGCCGTCGGGCCCGAAGGCGAGCTGGCCGCCGTTGTGGTTCTCGTCGGGTTGGCGGACGAACAGCAGCTCGCGCACCGGCTCCGCCCCGATGCTGCGGCGGTCGGGCGCGGCGGCGAACTCCGCCACCCGGGTGTCGCCCGAACGGTCGTTCCAGTGGAGGAACAGCCGCCCGTTGGTGGCGAACCCGGGATGGAAGGCGATCCCGAGGAGGCCCGCCTCGGTGGCGACGTCCACGTTGCCGGAGATGTCGAGCGCCACCGCGGGCACGCCGCCGTCGACCCGCATCACCCGGCCCGGCTGCTCGAGCACCCACAGGGCCCCGGGGTCGCCGGGCGCGGCGCCGACCCACGTCGGGCGGTCGAGACCGGTCGCCACCCGCTCCACGTCGAAGTGGTGGGCGACGGCCGTGGTGAGCGGCGGCTCGCCGGCCGCCGGCTCCGCCGTCGACGGGCCGCAGGCGAGCAGGCCGGCCGCCAGCGCCGCCGTTCCCGCGCTGCGCCACCACGTGGTTAGGCTCGCCATAGCGGGCAGATTAGGAGGCCCTAAGGGCGGGCCGCTAGCTGCCCCTGGCCGCGAACAGTCGCCGCGACGGCTCCTTCGGGTCGCGCTGGCGCGCCAGCACCTGGCGCGCCAGCGCGAACTGAACGGTCCTCCGATGGGTGCCGCCGCCGGGTGGTCGGCCGCGCTGGCCGTCGTGTCGCTGGCGATCGTCCACCCGGCCCCCTCCTACGACCCGTGGTCGTGGCTCCTGTGGGGCCGCGAGATCGCCGGTGGCTCGCTGTCCACCCTCGAGGGGCCGTCGTTCAAGCCGCTCCCCGTCGCCGTGACGACGCTGCTGGCGCCCCTCGGCGGCGCCGCACCGGGGCTGTGGGTCCTCGTCGCCCGGGCCGCCGCCGTGCTGGCCGTGCTCCTGGCCTTCCGGCTCGGCCGGCGCCTGGCGGGTGGGTGGGCACCGGCCGGCGCGCTGGCCGCTGCCGCCGTCGTGCTGTGCGGCGGCTACGTGGGATACGCAGCATCGGGCCTGAGCGAGGGCCTCCTCCTGGCGCTGGCCCTGGCCGGTGCCGAGGCGTGGTCGGCGGGCCGGCCCCGAGCGGCGCTCGCCTGTGCGGTGGCGTGCGGGCTGCTGCGGGTCGAGGCATGGCCGTTCCTCGCCGCCGTGGGCGTCGTGATGTGGCGGCGCCGCCCGGCCGACCGTCCCCTCCTGGTGGGGCTCGCGCTCGCCGTGCCGGCCGCCTGGCTGGTGCCCGAGCTCGTCGGGTCGGGCCAGCTGTTCCGGTCGGCGGCCCGGGCGCGGGTGCCGAACCCGGGCCAGCCGGCGCTGGCCGACGTGCCCGTGCTCGCCTCCCTGGTCGAGGCGGTCCGCCTCCCGCTGTGGCCGCTGTGGGCCGGCGTCGCGCTCCTCGTGCGCTGCGCCGCCGGCGGCAGCCGACGACCCGGCGGTGGTGACCGGTCGCCGCGTCCGCCGGGTGAAGCTGCCCGGCGAGCAGGGCGAGGAGATCGAGCCGCCCTCGTCCCGGCGGCGGCCGGGGTCGCGTGGATCACGCTGGTGGCGGCCATGGCGCAGGCGGGGTTCTCGGGCGAGCCGCGCTACGCCCTCCCGGGCGCCGCCCTGGTGGCGGTGAGCGGGGCCGTCGGGCTGGCGGTCGCCGCCCGCGGCGCAGCGGCCCGGGGGGCGCCCGGCCGGGTGGGGGTGGCGCTGGTCGCAGGGGCGCTCCTCGTCGCCGCCGCCGGGCCGGTGCGCGCCGCCGGCCGCGTGCGGTCGTCGCAGGCCCACCAGTGGGCGCTCCAGGCGGACCTGGCCGATGCCGTCGCCCTGGCGGGCGGCCGGTCGCAGGTCCTCGCCTGCGGCCAGCCGTACGTCGGCCGGCTGCGGGGCCCCGTCCTCGCCTACCGGCTGGGGGTGGAGAAGCACGTCGTGGAGCCCGACCGCCCTCCCCGCCCGCCCGGCGTCGTGTTCCGTTCGGCCCTCGCCCCCGGAGCGACGCCGGCACCCGACGTGCCGGCCGCGTTCGAACCGGTGGCCCGGGCGGGCCGGTGGGAGGTCCTCCGCCGGTGCTGACCACCACAGCCGCCGTTGAACCGCGAAGCTGTCCCCGTCGGCCGCCGGCCGTGACGTTGGGAGGACGCTCGATGCGACGGATTCTCGCCCTGGTGGCGGCGCTCACGCTGCTCGGCGGAGCGTGCGGAGGAGGGTCCGACGACGACGGTGAAGGGGCCGCCGCGGGTGACGGGGCCCGCACCGTCGCGATCACGATGCGCGACATCGCCTTCGACCCGGAGGAGCTCACGGTCACGAGGGGCGAGGAGGTGCGGTTCGTGTTCGAGAACGAGGGCAAGCTCGTCCACGACGCCTTCATCGGGGACCAGGCCGCCCAGGACGAGCACGAGAGGGAGATGCGGGAGGCCGACGCGGCGGGCGGCGGGGGCGGCCTGGTCCCCGATGAAGG
>DATLFN010000111.1 GCA_035540975.1 Acidimicrobiales bacterium | reverse complement strand
GCCGCAGCCCGCCGCCCGGCCGTCCCCGCCGTCGCCCTTCGCGCCCTCCGCCCCGCGCCCGGCGCCGGGGCCGGCGCCCGCCGGCGTGGCGGCGGGGCGGCTCGGCGCCGGGCGCGGGGCGGAGGGCGCGAAGGGCGACGGCGGGGACGGCCGGGCGGCGGGCTGCGGCCGCGGCTCGAGCGTCTCGGGCAGCGGCGTGGGCCGGCTGACGATGAGCCTGGGATCGCGCCCGCTGCCGGGAGCGTCGGGACGCGGGCCGGCCGTGGCCGGCTCGGCGGGGGCGGCGGGGCCGGAACCGGTGGCCGCGGCGGCGGCCAGCTCCTGGGCGGGCTCCGTGGCGTCCCTGCCCTCCTTGCCCTCCTTGCCGGGCTCGGCCGGCGAGACGGGGCGCCGCAGACCGTCCGCGTCGGCGCGGCGGCGGGCCCGGTCGGCCTGGGCGTCCTCGATGCTCGAGGAGTGGCTCTTCACGCCGATGCCCAGCATCACGCACAGGTCGAGGGCCTCTTTGTTCGTCAGACCGAGCTCGCGAGCGAGCTCGTAGACGCGGATCTTCTTTGCCAACTGGTCCTTCAGTCCTCTCTAGCTGCGGATCCCGCAGTCCCCTATCCTCGCACGTTCTCCGAGTTCGGCACGAAGCGCGTCGATCTCGGCCGGCGTCACGGGCGCCCGGAGCGCCCGGGTGAACGACTTGCGGCGTTCGGCCAGGTCCAGGCACCTCGACGAGCCGGCGCAGAGCCACGCGCCCCGGCCGGGGAGCGCCCGGCCGACCACCAGACCGCCGCCGGGACGGCGCACGACCCGGACGAGATCGTCCGGGCCGGCGACCCGCCGGCAGCCGACGCAGGTCCGGCGGGGGGCCCCTATGCCGGCTCCCCGGCCGACGGGACGCCCGGCCGTTCGCCGTCGACGGCGACGTCGGCGGTGACCTGCGCATCGGCGGCCGCCTCGGTGGCATCGACGGCAGCGGCGGCGACGGCGGCCGGCTCGGCAACGGCGGCCGCCTCGGTGGCATCGACGGCGGCAGCGGCGCCGGCGGCCGGCTCGGCAACGGCGGTCGCCTCGGTGGCATCGACGGCAGCGGCGGCGCCGGCGGCCGGCTCGGCAACGGCAGCCGCCTCGGTGGCATCGACGGCGGCAGCGGCGGCCGGCTCGGCGGCATCGGCGGCGTCGACGGCGGGC
The DNA here is from genome assembly GCA_035540975.1 of Acidimicrobiales bacterium. Lineage (NCBI taxonomy): Bacteria > Bacillati > Actinomycetota > Acidimicrobiia > Acidimicrobiales > Acidimicrobiales bacterium. The sequence continues at coordinate 6,364 of DATLFN010000111.1, read as the reverse complement.
TCGGCGGCCGCTTCCGGGCCGTCGACCCCCGCCCCCGGCGCTTCGCCACCGGCCGGCGAGTCGTCCAGGACGATCATCTCCTGCCCGCTGCCCGCCGCCTCCTCGGATACCTCGGCCGCCTCTCCCCCGTCGGCCGCCTCGCCGCCGTGCGACCACTCCTCGGCGGAGATGGCCTCGCCGCCCTCGGCGGGCTGCCACACCATCTCCCCGTCGGCGCCGCGGACCCACTCGCCCTCGGCCCACTCCTCGCCCGCGTACCCCGCCTCCTCCTCCGCCAGCTGCGTCTCGCTCTTGATGTCGACCCGCCAGCCGGTGAGGCGGGCCGCCAGGCGGGCGTTCTGGCCCTCCTTCCCGATGGCCAGCGAGAGCTGGTAGTCGTGGACGACGACGGTGGCGGTGCCGGAGTCGTCGTCGAGGCGGACCTCCTTGACCTTGGCCGGCTGGAGGGCCCGCATCACGAACTCCGACGGGTCCTCGGAGAACGGCACGATGTCGACCTTCTCGCCCCGCAGCTCGTTGGTGACCATCCGCACCCGGGCGCCCCGGGCCCCCACGCAGGCGCCGACGGGGTCGACGTTGGGGTCGTTCGACCACACCGCGATCTTGGTGCGGTGCCCCGGCTCGCGCGCCGCCGCCTTGATCTCCACCACGCCGCTGCTGATCTCCGGCACCTCCAGCTCGAACAGGCGCTTGATGAGGCCGGGGTGGGTGCGGCTGACGACGATCTGGGGCCCCTTGGTGGTCTTGCGGACCTCGACGATGTACGCCTTCAGGCGGGCCCCGTGCTCGTAGCGCTCGTAGGGCACCTGCTCGGCCTGGGGCAGCAGGGCCTCCACCTTGCCCAGGTCCAGGAGGGTGTAGCGGTTGTCGCTCTGCTGGATGATGCCGGTGACGATGTCGCCCTCGCGGCCGGCGTACTCCTCGTACTTGAGGTCGCGCTCGGCCTCCCGGATCCGCTGGAAGATGACCTGCTTGGCCGTCTGGGCGGCGATGCGGCCGAAGTTGTCGGGCGTGTCGTCCCACTCCCGGACGACGGTGCCGTCCTCGTCCAGCTCCTGGGCGTAGACCCGGAACTCCATGTTCTCGGGGTCGATGGTGACGACCGCCTCCTCGGCGGCGTTCGGCATGCGCTTGTAGGCGGCGACCAGCGCGTTGGCCAGCGCGTCGAGGAGGGTGTCGACCGCGATCCCCTTCTCGCGCGCCACCAGCTGGAGCGCCTCCATGAACTCGAAGTTGCCCTTCATGACACCGCCCTCTCGGTCGCCGGGACGGCGCGGCGCTTGCCCGGCCGCGAGCCCGGCTTGGGTGCGGGACCCCACTCGAACACGGTGCGGGCCCGCTCGATCTCGCCGTAGGCGAGGCGCCGGCCGGCCACGACGACGCCCTCGTCGTCGGCGGCCTCCAGCAGCCCCTGCACGCGGCGCTCCCCCGCCACGTCGGGGCGGGTCTTCACGTTCACGGTGGTCCCCACGAAGCGGGCGAAGTGCTCGGGGCGGCGGAGCGGGCGCTCCACCCCGGGGCTCGAGACCTCGAGCGTGTAGCGGCCCGGGACGGGGTCGTGCTCGTCCAGCAGCTGCGAGACGGTGGTGCTGACGGCGGCGACGGCGTCGAGGTCGATGCCGCCGGGACGGTCGACGAAGATCTGCAGGGCACCGGACGAGAACCGGGCGTCGACCAGCTCGAAGCCGTCGGCGGCCAGCACCGGTTCCACGAGCTCACGCACCCGTGCCGCAGGGTCCACTCGTCATCCTCCTCTCCTCGTACCGACAGACAAAAGCGTGGGCCCCCGCCCACGCTCCGAACCGACGAAATCGATCGATGCAGCCTCGCGAGTATAGCGCCGCATCGCTTCGGGCCGATTCGCGGCGCGTGGCCGGGGCCGGGGGTGCGCGAGCCTAGGTCGCGAACGCGGCGGCGATCCCGTCGGCGGGGAGTTCGTCGCGTTCGCCGGTGCGGCGGTCCTTGCGCTCGACCACGCCCCGGTCCAGTCCCTTGGCGCCCACGATGAGCTGGGTGGGCATGCCGAGGAGGTCGGCATCGGCGAACTTGACGCCGGGTGACGCGTCGCGGTCGTCGTAGAGCACGGCCACGCCGGCGGCCGTGAGCTCGCCGTAGAGGCGGTCGGCCGCCTCGGCCACCTCGGGGCTGCGGCCGGCGCCGAGGGACAGGAGGTGCACGCGGTAGGGCGCCACCTCGGCGGGCCACACCAGGCCGGCCTCGTCGTGGTGCTCCTCGGCGACGACGGCGGGTGCCCGGCTGATGCCGATGCCGTAGCAGCCCATCCAGTAGGGGTGCTCGGCCCCCGCCTCGTCGGTGAACGTGGCGCCCGGGATCTTCGCCGAGTAGGTCAGCCCCAGCTGGAACGTGTGACCGGCCTCCACCGACTGCACCAGCTCCAGCGGCGCGCCGCAGCGGGGGCAGGGGTCGCCGTCGGCCACCGTGGCGTAGCTGCCCCAGTCGGCGACGGTGAAGTCGCGGCCCAGGGTGGCGCCGGTGACGTGGTGGTCGGGCCGGTTGGCACCCGTCACCCACGGCCCGCCGGGGCGCACGGCGTGGTCGGCGAGGACGCGCACGCCCTTCTCCCGCAGGCCCATGGGGCCGATGTAGCCCTTCACCAGCTCCGGGTGCCGCTCGAAGTCGGCCTCCTCGAACGGGCGCATGCCGGCGGGGACACGGACGTCCCGGTCGCCGGGGACGAGCACGACCACGGGGTTGCCGTCGGCGTCGGCCACGGCGAGGCACTTGAGCATCCCGGCGGCGGTGAGGCCGCGGTCGGCGAAGAACTCGACGACCATCTCGATGCCGGGCCGGTCGGGCGTGTGGTGCTCCTCGAGCGCCTCGTCGGGGGGCTCGGGCAGGGACCGCTCGCCCGTGGTGGCCGCGTCGGTGTTCGCCGCGTAGTCGCCCTTGGTGCAACGGGCGAAGTGGTCCTCGCCGATCGAGCTCGGGACCATGAACTCGTGGTTGACGTCGCCGCCGATGGCGCCGGCGTCCGCCTCCACCGGCGTGTAGGTGAGGCCGAGGCGGTCGAAGACCCGGCAGTAGGCGTCGTACATGAGCTGGTAGGACGCCCGCATGCCGTCCTGCGACGCGTCGAAGGAGTAGGCGTCCTTCATGATGAACTCCCGGCCGCGGAGCAGGCCGAAGCGGGGCCGGGCCTCGTCCCGGTACTTGAACTGGATCTGGTACACGTTCAGCGGCAGGTCGCGGTAGGAGTCGACCTCGGCCGCCACCGTGGCGGTGACGAGCTCCTCGTGGGTGGGTGCGAGCACGAAGTCGCCGCCCTTGCCCTCGAGGGTGAAGAGGATGTCCTGCATGGTGTGCAGCCGCCCCGTCTGCGCCCACAGCTCGGAGGGCTGGATGATGGGCATGAGGATCTCCTGGGCGCCGGCCCCGTCCATCTCCTCGCGCACGATGCGCTCGACGTTCCGGAGCACGCGCCAGCCGAGGGGCAGGAACGTGTAGACGCCCGACGCCACCCGCCGGATGTACCCGGCCCGCACCAGCAGCTGGTGGCTCACCGCCTCCGCGTCGGAGGGGGCGTCCCGCAGCGTGCGGAGGAGGAGGCGGGACATGCGCATGGCGGCGAGGCTACCGGGGCGCCGGGACGCGCCCGGACCCCTGGCCACGACCGTTGGCCGCGTTCGCCGCGGCGAGGTCCGTGGCCGCACTCGCCGCCGCAGGCGGCCGCTGCGGCTGCGGACACGACAAAGGGAACAGGGCGGAGGCGGCGCGAGCTCCGCTCGCCCGCCGCACACGATCCGACTCGACCGAACGGAGTGAGCGAAGCAAACGAATGAGGTCGAGGATCTAGAAGTGGGTGCGGCAGAAGGGCAGGGGGGAGCTGCCGAGGAACGCATCGGCCTCCGCCAGGGCGCCGGGACGGTGCTCGACCACCCGCCCGGCGGCGGCGAGGGTGGAGGCGGCGACGCCGCCCAGGTAGAGGGCGCCGAGGTCCTCGGCCGTGAGGCCGAGGTCGGGCGCGTCGTCGGTGCGGTGGCACTCGGCGCCGTCGGGGCCGCCCTCGAGGCGGTAGCGGCCGGCGACGCCGGGGCGGAACCCGTCGGCCACCTCGAACACGAGCGTTCCCGGCACCCGGTAGCGGCGGGCGGCGAGGGCGGCGGCCACGTCGACCAGGCGCACCCACAGCATGTCGCTCGCCATGGTCACCCGCAGGCGACGGGGGTCGACGAGCATCCAGCGCACCGGGTCGTCCAAGGGCCGGAGCTCGGCCTCCACCTTGGAGGCCAGGTCGAGCGAGAAGAGGAACCGCCACAGGGCGGTCTCGGCGACGCGGTCGAGGCCGACGACCTCGGACACCAGGACGCGGCCGTCGGGCAGGGCGTGTTCCCACGTGTGCTTCACCCGGTAGGTCGCGTAGCCGTCGGCCTCGCCTTCGGCGTTCTCGTGGACGGCGTGGAAGAGGGGACCGGCTCCCTTGCGGTCCGCCTCGGGGTCCCGGAAGGTGCCGTCCCACCACGGGCCGGGGCGGCGGAGGTCGCCGGGCTGGAGGCGGCGGGCGGCGTCGAGCACCGGGGGCAGGACCTTGGCCGCCGCCACGGCGTCCAGCAGCACGACGCGGCCGGTGTCGGCGGGCGCCGACGGTCGCAGGGCGGCGTGGCGGGTGTCGATCTCGGTGGCGACGTGGGCCGACGCCGCGCCGTACCCGAAGCGGCCGTAGATCACGCTCTCCGACGCCAGCAGGACGGCGAGCGACTCGTGGCGGGCGGCGGCGTCGTCGAGCAGCGCCCCCATCATCCGGGTCAGGTGGCCGCGGCGGCGGGACGTGGGGAGCACGCCGACCAACGACACGGCGGCCACCGGCACGGTGGTGAGGCCCGGCAGGGTCAGCTCGAACGAGAAGGCGGCCGAGGCGGCCACCATGCGGCCTCCCTCGAAGACGCAGCGCGTCCGGTCGTTCTCGACGACCTTGCGCAGGTCCTCGTTGCGATCGGCGTCCGAGGGCGCCGAGGAGAACGCGGCGTGGTCGACGCGGAGCATCTCGTCGAACTCGCCGTCGGTGATGGGCCGGAGCTCCACGTCCATGGGCTCCTTTGTACGTCCGGCGTCAGCGACCGTCGAGCGATTTGCGGATGAGGTCGACGGCGACCTCGCTGGCGTTGGCGTCGTCGCCCTGGATGGTGAGCAGCTCGGCCCGGTCCCGCTCGGCCTCGGCGGCCGCCCCTTCGTCGGCGGCGGCCAGCCGGGCCTCGACGCCCTGCTCGACCAGCAGGCGGGCCTCGGCGAGGAGCGACTCGACCATCTCGTCCTCGGGCACGACGCGCACGACCCTGCCCTTCACGAACAGATGGCCCCGCCTGCGGCCGGCGGCGATGCCGAGGTCGGCTTCGCGTGCCTCCCCGGGGCCGTTCACGACGCAGCCCATCACCGCCACCTGGACGGGCAGCTGCTCGGCCTCGAACGCGGCCATGGCGTCCTTGGCCACCTGGATGACGTCGATCTCGGCCCGCCCGCACGACGGGCAGGCGATGAGGTCCACGCCCTTGCGCTCGCGCAGGTTCATCGCCTCCAGCAGCTGGCGCCCGGCCCGGGCCTCCTCGACGGGGTCGGCGGTGAGCGAGTACCGGATGGTGTCGCCGATCCCCTCGGCCAGCAGGGTGGCGATCCCGGCCGTCCCCTTGACGAGCCCGGCCGGGGGCGGGCCCGCCTCGGTGACGCCGAGGTGCAGCGGGTGGTCGACGGTGTCGGCCAGCTGCCGGTAGGCCTCGATCATGAGGGGGACGCTCGACGCCTTGACCGAGATCTTCACGTCGCCGAAGCCGACCTCGGCGAACAGGCCCAGCTCGATCAGGGCCGACTCGACCATCGCCTCGGGCGTGGGCCCGCCGTGCTTGGCGTACAGGTCGCGGTCGAGGCTGCCGGCGTTGACGCCGATGCGGATCGGCACCTTCCGGTCGCGGGCCTCGGAGGCGATGAGGCGGATGTGGTCCGGGCGGCGGATGTTCCCCGGGTTCAGGCGCAGACAGTGCACGCCCGCCTCCAGGGCGGCCAGGCCCATCCGGAAGTCGTTGTGCACGTCGGCCACGATCGGCACCGGCGACCGGGGCACGATCCGGGCCAGCCCCTCGGCCGCCGCCTGCTCGTTGCAGGTGCAGCGCACGATGTCGGCCCCCGCCCCCGCCAGCGCGTACACCTGGGCCAGCGTCCCCTCGACGTCGGCCGTCTTGGTGATCGTCATCGACTGCACGCTGATGGGCGCCCCGCCGCCGACGGGCACCGACCCCACGTCGATCCGCCGCGTGGGCCGTCGGGGAGCGGCGGTCAGCATGGAGCCAGCGTAGAGCGCCCCGGCGGAGTCGAACCTGTCGCCGGAACGTCCCGATCCCGAGTCGTTCCATCGACA
>DATLFN010000110.1 GCA_035540975.1 Acidimicrobiales bacterium | reverse complement strand
GGGCCGGGTCGCCGCCCGAGGAGGGGAGGGAGGCCGTGCCGGGCTCGATGAGCGCGACGTCGCCGGCGGAGCCGGCGGAGAGGACGGCGTCCGCCGGTGCGCCGGCCGGTGCGGCGGCGGACGCCGTCCTCTCCGCCGGCTCCGCCGGCGACGTCGCGCTCATCGAGCCCGGCACGGCCTCCCTCCCCTCCTCGGGCGGCGACCCGGCCCCCGCCGCGGCAGCCGCCCTGGCGCTGCTGGTGTCGATCGCCGGGGCCGGGGCCCGGCTCTGGGCCCGGGCGTAGCGCCACCGCCGGGCCGACCACCCGGGAGTTCCGTTCAAGGTTTGCGGCCCGGAGGACGAACTAGTCCATGTGAGCCACACCCCGGTAGCCCCGAGCACCCATGCGGGCCAGCCCACGGTCCTCGTCGTGGACGACGCGCCGGACGCCCGCCTCCTCACCCGGACGGTCCTGGAATCGGAGGGGATGGCGGTTCGGGAGGCAGCCGACGGCCAGGCGGCCCTCGACGCCGTCGCCGCCCTCCGTCCGGCGCTGGTGCTGCTCGACGTCGAGATGCCGGGCATGAACGGGCTCGAGGTGATGGCCCGCCTGCGCCGGTCCGACCCCGACCTGCCCATCGTCATCGTGAGCGGCCGGTCGAGCGACGCCGACCGGGTCCTCGGGCTCGAGCTGGGGGCCGACGACTACGTGGCCAAGCCGTTCTGCGCCCGTGAGGTGGCGGCGAGAGTGCGCGCCGTGCTGCGTCGATCGGTGCGTGGTCGTCCCGACGACGAGGTGTGCGCCGGCCCGCTGGTGATCCGCACGGCCGAGCGGCGGGTGCTCCTCGAGGGCCGGGCGATCGAGCTGACGCCGAAGGAGTTCGACCTGCTCGCCTTCCTGGCGTCGGCGGCACCGGGTCGGGTGTTCTCCCGCGAGGAGCTGCTCCGGGAGGTGTGGGGATCGTCGGCCGAGTGGCAGGACAGCGCCACGGTGACCGAGCACGTCCGCCGCCTCCGCCGCCACATCGAGGCCGATGCCTCCCGTCCCGCCCTCCTCCAGACGGTGCGGGGCGTCGGCTACCGCTTCGACCCCCGGCCGGCGGCCTGACCGGCGCGAGCAAGGTCTCCGGACGTCAGGCGGCGAACGGGGCGGCGCCCGGCGGTCGCGCTCTCGGCCGGTCCCTGCGCCGGCGGCTCCACACGCCGAGGGCGACGAGGGCGCCGAGGGCGCCGACCGAGGCCGACGGCGCCAGGCCCGCCGAGGCGGCGGCCGGGCAGGCCGCCCCCTCGCACGGCAGCGCGCGGAGCGCGACGGCCGCCGCCACCGTCGGCGCCGTCGACGGGCGGACGCGCAGGACCCCCCACTGGCCCGCCTCCCGGTATGGCTCGCGGTGGTTGCCGTAGACGTAGTCGCCCGCCAGTCGGCCGGTCCCGCCGGCACCACCGTCGAGGGACACCGTCAGCGCCTCCAGGCCACCGAGCTTCACCGAGCTCGCCAGGGCGCTGCCGTCGCGACCCGGCTCCACCGGCCAGCGGTGGCCTTCCACCGAGAAGACCTGCGACTGCTCGCTCCAGGGGGCGAGCACGTTGATGCGCACGGGGTCGCCCGCCACCGCCTCGAGCACCGGCGTGGCCGGGTCACCGTGGACGGCGCTCGACAGGACCGAACCCTCGTCGGCATTCGAGGCGAGCCGCCGGCCCAGGGGCGCCGACGAGTAGTTCACCCCCACCGCTCCCCGGACCTCCGTCGTGTACGGCATGCGATGGTTGCCCAGGCCCTCGTCGTCGTCCTGGAAGAACAGGGTGAACTCCCGGTACGCCGGTCCCGACGGGGGGACGACGTCGACGCGCCACAACGACGAGCGCGAGGCGTCGGCCCCCGTGTAGGGATCGCGGAAGCGGGCGTCCTTCGGCCCGACGACGATGGCGCCGTAGAGGCCGAGCCCCGGGTTGACCAGGACGTCGGCCCAGTCCCGCACGAGCGCCACCGTCTCGCCCACCTCGGGGGAGGCGTAGAAGGTGTAGGTGCGGGCCATTCCGGGTTCGGCGAGCTGCGGCGGATGGCGGCCGGCGGCCACGCCCGCCGAGTGGTCCGGGTCGAAGGCGAGCATGTCGGCGTGGAAGGACACCGGCCCCCCGGTGCGGTTGGAGAGGTCAACGGTGATGCAGTCGCCCACGTTGACGTGGAGCACCAGCGGCTGGGGGGCGGCCCAACCCGAGGCGACGGCGGCCTCGTTGGAACCCAGCACGTAGATCTTCCCGGTGCCGCCGAGCATCGCCAGAGGCGCCTCCATGGCCGACACGGCGAAGCGCTTCCCGGGCGCGTCGGGCGGGCAGACCTCGGTCGCCGCCTCGGGGACCTCCTCGCGGCCCGGCAGCCGGCGCAGGCCCTCGGTGTGGGAGCGGTCGCGGACGCGCAGCAGCCCCCAGCTGCCCTCGCGCAGCTTGAACGTGCGGCCGCTGTAGTACAGGTAGTCGCCGGGCATGCGCTGGGGCCCGCCGGCGGCGGGCACGACCAGGTCCAGGCGTTCGGAGATCCCCAGGTGGGCGGTGCTCGTCGGCTTCGAAGTCCGGCTCGCCGCCTCGGTCCGGAACCAGTGGCCGTCGAGGTGCAGGGTGTGCATCTCGTTGTTGGCGCCGACCAGGCTCCGGAACACGACGGGGTCCCCGAGGTACGCCTGCACCACCGGCGTCTCGGGGTCGCCGTGCTCCCGGCTGCTGAACCGCCGGGCAGGGTCGCGCCCCCGCCGCTCCACGGGTTCCACGCGGAGGTTGTACGCGCTGCCGGTGGACCTCCCCTCGCGCGACAGCGGGTTGTCGTCCTGGATGAACAGCACCAGCTCGCGGAAGCTGCCGGACACGTCGACCGACAGCGGCTCGGTGCTGTGGACGTCGGCCACCGTGCCGCTGTCGATCTCCTCGCCGGTGACGGGGTGGTGGTAGGAGGCGCCCGGCGGCTCCACCACCAGGGCGCCGAACAGCCCGTGGCGGGCCGAGTTCAGGGGGTTGACGTGCTCGTGGAAGAACGCCGGCCCCACCTGGGCGTCGGGGTACCAGCGGTAGCGGACGAACTCGGCGCTGACCACCTCGCCGGCGGTGTGGGCGTGGCGCAGCGGCTCGTCGAAGGTCACCACCGGGCCCGACACGGCGGCGATGCGGCCCACCTCGAACGTCTCGTCGCGGTCCATGCCCACGCCGACGACCGCGCCGGCCTGGAAGCGGTCGGCGTTGCCGAGGCGCACGGTCGTCGCGCCGGCGGCGACCGGCGCGGCCACGACCTCCCCCTCGAGGCGGAACGGCCGGACCGCCTGCTCGTAGCCGAACCCGGTGTCGACGCCGTCGCTGCCCTGCACGTCGAACTGCACGAAGTGGACGTGCACGTCCACCTTGCTCAACGGGTCGTCGGCGTTGTCCTCCAGCTCGCTGCGCAGCAGCACGTCGATGCAGGTCTCGCCGGCGTTGGCCCGGATGGTGAGCGGGACGCGCCGGCTGGCGTCGCGCAGCACGGCGTCGCGCTCGGATCGGAGCACGAACAGCTGCCCGGCCGGGTCGACCCGCCCGGCTCGGGCGTTGAGGGTGAGGGGTACGGGGACGGCGTTGATGGCGACGTCCTTGCGCTCCGTCCCGCTCGGGCACAGGCTGGCGGGCCCGCTGGCGCCCGGCTCCGGCGGCGGCCGGCCGTTGGCCACGGGGTCGAGGAAGGGCGCGGGGCCGTGGTTGGGCGCGAACGGCGGCCGGCGACCGAGGTGGGGCCGCAGGAGCGGGTAGGCGAGCTTGCCCGTCACCGGGTCGAAGGTGATCGGCGGGCGCGTCCCCGGGGCGCGTGCCCGGTAGCCCGGCCACACCCTCTCCGTCTCCGGCTCGTTGAGGAAGCGGTCGCCGTCGCGGGCCCAGTCCATGACCGACGCGTCGTAGCCGCGCGGGACGCCGGGGGGCGGCAGCTGGCGCTCGACCCACGCGGCCAGCTCGCCGTCTTCCAGCCGGAACGTCCGTCCCGACCAGTCGACGGTCGTCCCGGCCAGCTCCACTGCCTCCACCGCCGGCTTCACCCGCGCCGCCCGGTCGGGGAGCTCGAGCAGCGGGGGGAGCGAGTCCGTCGATGCCTTCCCGTCCTGGGCGGTGTTGTACACCCGCCAGATGGACCACATGCCGGCGAAGTAGTGGTGCGAGACGTGGCAGTGGTACATGAAGTCGCCGGCCGACTGCTGGCAGCCGCCGGCGCCGCACTCGTGCTCCACGTCGAACGTCTCCGAGGGGCCGATAGACTGCGAGTCGGTGCGCTCTGAGGCGGCCACCCGCAGCTGCGGGCGCTTGTCGAGCCCGGAGTCGAGCCGGTTGTCGTCCACGCCGACCTGGCGTCGCCAGCGCACCGCCCCACCGTGGACGTGGTGGACGTGGAACACCTCGGACCCGGCGTGGACGACGCGCTGCTTCACCGGGTCGCCCACGTAGCTTCGGGCCATGGGCGTCGCCGGGTCGCCGAAGGCGTAGGAGCTGTAGGCGAGGGAGACGTCGGGGCGGCCGGTCACCGAATGCTGGAGGGCGAGGCGGTTGGAGAACGGCTCGCTGCGGTAGTTGAGTGCCCGCGCCCCGGGGCGGTAGGCGCTGGTGATGGGGTCGACCAGGGGCACGAGCCCGCCGGCCCGGTCGCGGAGCTGGTAGTTCTCGTGGCCGATCTCGTGGTAGTAGACGACCGACTCGCGGAAGTCGCTGCCCCCGGCCGTGCGCACCGTCGCCGCCCAACCGGTGGCCGCCGGCTCGCCGGTGAGCGGGTCCGACCACTGCGAGCCCGCGGGCTCGACGATGACGGCGCCGAACAGGCCGTGACCCGTCTGCACCCGCGTGGCGCCGTGGCTGTGGAAGTAGTGGGTTCCCTCGGGCTCGGCGGCGCCGATCGCCCACTCGTAGGTCACCGACGATCCCGGCCGGGCCAGTGCCCGCGGTTGGGCGGCGACGGCCGCGATGTTCGTTCCGGCGACCACGAGAGCACCCCCGTGGAGGTGGAAGCTGGCCGCCTCGTCCCCCGGCAGGGCGTTGCGCAGCCGCACGCGGAGGCACTCCCCCGGGCGGGCCCGGAGCGTCAGCGGCTGGATGGCGTCCCCCTGGAGGCCGACGGAGACCGCCGGCTCGGCGCCCGTGGCCCGTGCCTCCTCGTTCCGCCGCTCCTCGGCCCGCACCCGCTCGACGTCGCCCTCCAGGGCGTACATCCGGCCCTCGGGGTCGTGGTCCAGGTAGCGGTTGACGGTGATGTCGACGCCGATGGCGACCACGTCGTACCGCCGGACGGGCGCCCCACGAGCGCAGCCCCCGCCCGCCGGCCGGCGCTCGTCCGGCTCCTGGGCGGCCAGCGGGAGGCCCTCACCCTGCTGATGGCCGCTCCGGGCCGCACCCGACGACGCGGCGGCCAGCCCGTGGTGGTCGACGACACCGGCGTCGTGGTCGCGGCCGCGGTCCTCGGCGGAGCCGGTCGTGGTGCCCGCGGTGGCCGGCGATGGTGCCGTGCGCGCCCGCGTCGTCTCGCCGGACGCCGTCGCCCCCGGCGGGAGCGCGGCGGCGACGACGAAGGCGAGGACGACGGCGCGGAGCGGGCGCGACACTGGCGGCTGGTGGCCGTTGCTCGACGGGCGGTCCTCCGCTCAGGTGACGGTGACCGTGCCCTCCATGTCCGGGTGGACGGTGCAGATGTACCGGTACGTGCCGGCCTTCGTGAACGTCACCTTGAACCCGCCACCGAACTGGATGCCGGTGTTGGCGAACCCGCTCCCGTCGAACGACCCCAGGTCGGCCGTGGGCGGCGGGCCCTCGGGAGGCGGGCCTTCGGGAGGCGGCGGAACGTTGAACAGCGCCGGGGAGGCCGCCTTCTCCACCAGGTGCGTATTGCCGTCGGGGCCCTTGCCGATGATGACGCGGGCGTCCTCGGGGGCGTTGAAGGTGATGGTGTGCGGACCGTTGACGTTCCACGTCACCGACCCGCCCGAGGCGACCGAGATCTCCTTGGGCGTGAACTCGGCGAGCCCGGCGCTCGTGTTCGGCTTCGGGGGCCCGGACGACTCGGGCTCCTCCTCGCCCGGCGGGTCGCCGGCCACCACCGTCCCGGCGTCGGCGGCGCCCGCCGCCTTCTCGTGCGCCTCCTTGACCTTGGCGACGAGCGGCTCCAGCTCCCGGTCGGCCTGGGCCTCGGCCTCCGCGGCGGTGGTCGCCTCCTCGCCCTCGGCGACCACCTCGATGGTGGAGATCATCTCGGTGAAGTGGAGCATGCAGAAGCCCTTGTAGACGCCCGGAGCGATGTCGTCGGCCAGGGTCAGCTCGAACTCCTCCTGGTCCCCCAGGAAGCCGGAGTTGTAGAAGACCTCCTTGCCGGTGAACGGCGCCGGCTCCCGGTTCGTGCACGGCTGGGTCGTGTCCTCGGGGAGCGCGCCGGTGGTGACGAAGCAGGGGTTGGCGGACACCTGGTTGGCGTCGCCCGGGCCCTCCGGGAGCATGGCGTACTTGAAGAGCGGCTCGAACTCGGGCGGCGGCTCGTCGGCCGCCAGCTGCTCGGGCGTGGCGTTCTCGAACGCCTGGATGGCCGGGTTGATGAACGACCCGAACGTGATGGTGTGGGGCTCGCCGGTGAAGTTGGACTTGTAGACGACGGTGTCGCCCGGGTTCACCTTCACGGTGCCCGGGAAGTACCCGAGGTAGAACGACTGCGGGTCGTCCACGTCGGCGTCGACGTTCACGGTCACCGTGCCGCCGTCCTGGGCCGAGGTGTCGGTCGTGCCCCCCGCCGTATCGTCGTCGTCGTCCCCGCACCCCGCGGCGACGAGCGCGACGACGGCCAGGACGCACACAAGGCGCCGTACATGCATGTTTCCGTCCCCCTAGATGCTCCGAGGCCTGGGAAGGTAGCGGCCGAAGGTGCTCGGCGCAACCACCTCGACGCGGAGGCGTCACGCCGCCGCCGTCGCCGCCATGTCGAGAGGGCGGCCATCAGATGCGCCAGGCTGCACGAATCGAACCAGGTGCTGCGCCACCGGTGCTGACGGCAGTGCTCGTGTCCGGCGCTCTCGATGCCGGACGGAGCGACCGAGCCCGCCGCCGCGTGACGGCGGTCCCGGTCGGACGGGTCGGCTCTCGCCTCCGGTTTGCGGCGACCATCACCGGCAGGAAGGCTCCTTGTACGGTCTCGTCGTCTGTGCAAGTTTTGTACGAATAAGGCGACAGTCTTTCGGGGGCAGGCGGCTCGTGCGCCAACTCGCATCCGCTCTTCTGCATTCGCGACGATCACCTCGGCGACGACCGCCGTGTCGTCGGGTGCGGGGCGCCTGGACGACCCCGGCGCGTAGGCCGCCGGGCTCGTCCCCGGCGGGGTGAAACCGCAGAACCTCGGCACGGGAACCGTCGGGCCACGTGCGGAGCCGATGGCCTGCACCGGTGGCGCGTCGTCGGCCCCTGTCGACGCCGGCACCGGCACCGAGGACGGCTTCGAGCACGGGTCACCGGATCGGGTTTCGCCCGTCGCCGTCCTCGCGCTCGGGGTGACGTTGATCCTCGTCGCCGGGTTGTGGGGGGGCGTCGGCGGCGCGGGCGAGGGTTCGCGCGTACGGGCGCCCCCCTTCATGGGCGGCTACCGCCTCGGGGTCACCTGGCGGCTCCTCCCCGTGGTAGTCCTCGCCATGTCGGCGGTCCGGTACGCCATCGGCGCCGCCTCCCGCCTCCGCTGGCACTCGATGCTCGCGGCGACGTTCGCGCTGGCGGTGGCATGGGCCGTCGCCTTGTCCTTCGTCGACGGCGCGTCCGCACTCACGTCGCCGCTCGAGAGCCGCTACGAGTACCTGCGATGGGTGCCGCTCGTCGAATCTCCCGCCGAGTTCCTGCGCACCTTCGTGGAAGGCTCCCGCACGAGGCCACCCATGTCAAGAGCCATCCGCCGGGGATGGTGCTGATCCTGTGGGCCCTCGATCGAGTCGGGCTCGGCGGGTCGGGCCCCGCCGCCGCCCTGGTCCTGGCCGCGGTCGGCCTCGCCGCCGTCTCCGTCGTCGTCACGACCCGCCACGTCGTCGGAGAGGCCGCCGCCCGGCTCGTCGCGCCCTTCGTTTCGCTGCTCCCCGCCGCCGTGTGGATGGCGACGTCACCCGACGCGCTGTTCCTCGGCGTCACCGCGAGCGGCATCGCCGCCGTCGCGGTGGCGACGTCGCCGACCGGTGCCCGGTCGCATCGATGGGGATGTGCGGGGGGCGTGCTGCTCGGTACCGGGCTGTTCCTCTCATCCAGTGGCCGGCCATCGCCGATGGCCTCACCAGGCCGCCCCGGTACGACTTCGACCCGGCGTTTCCGATCAGCCTTGCCGCCACGCTTCTCGGTGGCATCGCGGTGCCGGGCGTGGTGGTGTTGGTTGCCGCCGCCTGGACGGCGCTGCGGTCCCGCCCGTGGTTCGTGTCGTTGTCGATCGGCATCGGCGTCACCGTTCTCGCCGCCTGGCCGGCGGCGCCCTCGTGGCTGGATGCTCGGTTCTTCGTGTGGGTGGCTCCGTTGGTCGCCGTCACCGCCGGCGTGGGCGCCGTCAGCCGTCCGAAGCTCCTGCCCCTGGCGATCGCCTGCGTCGTGGCCCAGATGCTCTCCTTCGCCTACCAGGACCCCACGGCGAGCGACGTCCCGAACCGCACGGCGGCGACCTTCGTGCGTCACGAGCGCGACGCGGCCCGATCGGTGTGCGCCCTCGGCCGCACACGGGCGGCCCTCCTCGCCTATGTGGACGACGTGCGTGCCCTCTGGGACTTCGACCGCTTGCGGGGCTGCGACGCGGCGGTGGAGGCGGCGGGGCCGACGCCCCAGCCCCTCATGGGAGCGGCGTGCGACCACTTCCCGTACGTGCTCGTCCTGCCGGCGAGAAGCCGCGGCGCCCTCTTCGCCCACCAGCCGGTCACCCCGGCCGTCGACCCCGCAGGCGACGATCCGCTCGACGTCCTTCGCTGGGAGCACACCGACACCGCCGAGGTGTGCACCGATCCGCCCCTCCCGAAGGGTTACCGCCGCCCGTAGCGCCGGAAGACGTCACCAGTGGGACCGGTGCGTCAACGCCGGCGCGGCCGGGCGGTCAGCGCCGTGAACGTCTGGTGAGAACTCCGAGGCGGTCTCCCGCGATGATCAGGAGCACGGCGGCGGCGATGGCGACGAGTGAGCCGATGACGTTCAGCTCGAAGACGTCACCCGTACCGATGGCATTGGCGACGACGCCCCCGACGACCGAGCCGACGAGCCCGAGGACCAGCGTCATCCCGAGGCTCAGGTTCTGACGACCGGGGACGACGAGCCGAGCGATCACCCCCACTACCAACCCGAACACGACGAACCCGATCACCCGCTCAGCCTCCTGCTCGCTGCCCTGGAATCATCGCATCCTCAGTGGGACGCGTGGTGCCGGCGGCGCGGCCACCTCCGCCTGCCCTACCCGTGGGCGCGACCATCTGGTCGTTCCTGCGTCGCTCCCGACGACCGGGCGGGCGAGGACGACGCCCCGGTGCTCGCCGTGCCGCTCGGCCACCGGGCCCCCCAGGGCCTTCGTCGGGCTCTCCGTCATGGAAAACATCGAAGTGCCTCTTGACCTCGCGCCCGCCACTCGACTACGACGGTGCCCGCCAGAACGGGCGAAACACCACCGGCGCGAGCGGGGAGCACGGATGTCGGACCTTCGGGGCGGGCGACGGGCGTGAGCACGGTCTCGCCCCTGCTCGAGGTCGAGCGCGCCGTCCAGGAGCGGGCCAAGGAGGTGGCGCTCGACATGGCCATGCCCGAGGGCGCCACACGCCTGCGAGCGCTGGTCGACGAGGAGGTGGCCCGCTGGTCGCAGGACTACAAGCGGGGGCTGCGCCCGGTCGACATCGCCGACGCCGCCGTGGTCGCCGAGCGGGCCTACCGCAACGTCGCCGGCTACGGCCCCCTCGAGCCCCTCCTGGCTGACGACGACGTCTGGGAGATCATGGTCAACGGCCCCGACGCCATCCTTCGTCAAGAGGCACAAGGGCCCGAGCGGCTATCACGACGAGGTGTTCCACGACGACGAGCACGTGGTGCGGACCCTCACCAAGATCCTCGACGAGGCCACCGGCTCGCACCGCAAGCTGGACGCGGCCGAGGGCCTCCA
>DATLFN010000109.1 GCA_035540975.1 Acidimicrobiales bacterium | reverse complement strand
CTCGCTCAACGGGCGGGCGACGCCGGGCCGGCCCGGCGTCGCCCGCCCGTTGAGCGAGCGGGTGTGGGCGGTCGTGGCCGGCGGCGGCACGGCCGGCCACGTACTCCCGGCGCTGGCCGTCGCCCGGGCCCTGGTGGAGCGGGGGCACCCGCCCGAGTCGGTCCGGTTCGTGGGGTCGGCCCGGGGCCAGGAGGCGCGGCTGGTGCCCGAGGCCGGGTTCGAGGTCGCCCTCCTGCCCGGGCGGGGCATCGCCCGCCGGCTCACGCTCGACAACGTGGGCGCGGTGACCGGGTTGGCGCGGGCCGTCGTGCGGGCCGCCGTGCTGATGCGCCGGTGGCGCCCGGCGGTGGTGCTGTCCGTCGGCGGCTACGCCAGCGTCCCCGCCGCCGTCGGCGCCGTCGTGTGGCGCGCACCGCTGGTGCTCCACGAGCAGAACGCCGTACCCGGCCTGGCCAACCGGCTGGCCGGGCGCGTGGCCAGGGCGTGCGCGGTGTCGTTCGAGGGCACGGCCCTGCCCCGGGCCGTCGTCACCGGGAACCCGGTCCGCCCCGAGGTCCTGGCCGTGGACCGCTCGCCCGAGGGGCGCCGCCGGGCCCGGCGGGAGCTGGGCCTGCCCGAGGACGCCCGTGTCGTGGGAGTCTTCGGCGGCTCGCTGGGGGCGCGGCGGGTCAACGAGGCCACCTTCGGCGTGGTGCAGGCGTGGATCGGCCGCCACCACGTGGCCGTGCGCCACGCCGTCGGCGCCCGCGACTGGGCGACCGTCGCCGGCCGCCTGCCCCGGCCGCCCGACGGCGGGCTGGTGTACCGGCCCGTGGAGTACGAGGACCGCATGCCCGCCCTGCTGGCGGCGGCCGACGTGATGGTGGGGCGGGCGGGGGGGACGACGGTGGCCGAGCTGGCGGCGGCCGGCGTCCCGTCGGTGCTCGTCCCCCTGCCCATCGCCCCCCACGACCACCAGACGGCCAACGCCATGGCCCTGGTCCGGGCCGGCGCCGCCGTGCACGTCCCCGACGGCGACCTGACGGCCGACCGCCTGGCCGCCGAGCTGGGGGCCCTGCTCGACGACCCCGGTCGCCTGGCCGCCATGGAGCGGGCGGCCCGCTCGCTGGCCCGCGCCGACGCGGCGGCGCGGGTGGCCGAGGTGATGGAGCGCCATGCCCGGCGCTGACGCCCTCGACCTCACCGTCCCCCGGCGCATCCACGTGGTCGGCATCGGCGGCGCCGGCATGAGCGCCATCGCCACCGTGCTGGCCGCCATGGGCCACCGGGTGACGGGCAGCGACCTCAAGGCGTCGGCCGCCGTCGAGCGGGTGCGGGCCGTGGGCGTCCCCGTCACCGTCGGCCACCGGGCCGACAACCTGGGCGACGCCGAGGTGGTCGCCGTCTCCACCGCCATACCGGCGTCGAACGTCGAGATCGCCGCCGCCCGGGCCCGGGGGGTCCCGGTGCTGCGGCGGGCGGACGTGCTGGCCGCGGTGGTCGCCACCCGTCGCGGCGTCGGCGTCGCCGGCACCCACGGCAAGACCACCACGTCGTCGATGCTGGCCCTGGTCCTGGTCGAGGCCGGCCTGCGGCCGTCGTTCCTCATCGGCGGCCAGCTCAACGAGATCGGGACGGGCGCCGTCTGGGACGAGGGCGAGTGGCTGGTCGTGGAGGCCGACGAGAGCGACGGCACCTTCCTCGAGCTCCCCCTGGAGGCGGTGGTGGTCACCAGCGTCGAGCCCGACCACCTGGAGAACTACGAGGGGAGCTTCGACGCCCAGGTGGACGCCTTCGCCCGGTTCCTCGATCGGGCGCCGGGGCCCCGGGTGGTGTGCGCCGACGACGAGGTGGCGGCCCGCCTGGCCGCCGGCACCTCGGCCCCCGGGGCGGTCACCTACGGCACGTCCGAAGGGGCGGCCTACCGGATGACGGGCGTGCGGTCGGCCCGCAGCAGCGTGGCCTTCACCGTCGAGCACCGGGGCGAGGCGCTGGGGACGGTCGAGCTGCCGGTGCCGGGCGTGCACAACGCCCGCAACGCCTGTGCCGCCCTGGTCACCGGGCTGCTGCTCGGGGCCACGTTCGAGGCGGGGGCGGCGGCCCTCGGCCGCTTCGGGGGCGTGGCCCGCCGGTTCCAGTTCCGGGGCGAGCGCGACGGGGTCACGTTCGTCGACGACTACGCCCACCTGCCGGGCGAGGTGCGGGCCGTGCTCGCCGCCGCCCGGGCCGGGGGCTGGGACCGGGTGGTGTGCGTGTTCCAGCCCCACCGCTACTCCCGGACGGCGGCGGTCGCCCCCCAGTTCGCCGGCGCCTTCGCCGACGCCGACCTGGTGGTCGTCACCGACGTGTACGCCGAAGGGGAGGCGCCCCGGCCCGGCGTGACGGGCAAGCTGGTGGTGGACGCGGTCCTGGACGCCGACCCGTCCACCGCGTTGGTCTACCTGCCCAGCCGCCAGGACGTCGCCCCGTACCTGCGCCGCGCCCTGCGCCCCGGCGACCTGTGCCTGAGCGCGGGAGCGGGCGACATCACCCTGCTGGCCGGCGAGCTGCTGCGCCCGGCCCCGGTCCGTTGACGCCCGGTCCCCACGCCGAGCTCGCCGCCGCGTCCGCCGTGCTGGGGGACCGGGCCCGCCGCCATGTCCCCCTCGGCCCGCTCACCACCTACCGGGTGGGGGGG
>DATLFN010000108.1 GCA_035540975.1 Acidimicrobiales bacterium | reverse complement strand
GGCTCCACTCGCCCATCCGGGTGATGTCCGTGACCATCGACCACAGCACCGCCGGGTCGGCGCCCACCCGGACCCGGCGTGACCCCGCCGCGCCCGACGACGGAGGCGTAGCGTCCGGGAGCGTGGGGGGCGCCATGACGGGTGACGGGCGGACGGGCCAGGCCAGCGTGACGGTGGGCGCCGACCCGGCGGTGCTGTGGTCGATGGTCACGGACATCACCCGGATGGGCGAGTGGAGCCCGGAGAACGAGGGCGGCGAGTGGATCGACGGTGCCACCGGCGCCGTCGTGGGTGCCCGGTTCAAGGGCCGGAACCGGCGCGGGAGGTCGAAGTGGTCCACGACCTGTGAGGTGACCGAGGCCGAGCCGGGCCGCAGCTTCGCCTTCCGGACGCTCAGCTCCAAGACCGAGTGGCGGTACCGCTTCGAAGCCGTCGACGGCGGCACCCTCGTCATCGAATCGTTCGAGATGGACAAACCGCTCGGCCCGTTCTCCCGCTGGCTCACCAAGGTGACGACGGGCGTGACCGACCGGCGGGCCGACATGGAGGACGGGGTCAGGTCCACGCTGGCCCGGCTCAAGGCCGCCGCCGAGGCCGACCGCCGCCCCTGACGGCAGGCGCCCTGCGTCGGGGACCGACACCGGTTGCTGGCCGGGGCGCCCGACGACTCACCCGGGCCTCCTCGTCGCGACCGCCCCTGCACCCCGGCGACGGCCACGCCACGACCGCTACCACGGCGTCGGCGCCCGGCCCGGCCGACGACCGCCGCAGCATGCGTCTCCTCTGCCATCGTCAGCCGGGCTCGGAGCGGTCCTCGATCTCCCAGGCGTGGTCGACGGCGTGCCAGGCGAAGCGGCGGGCGGCGTAGCGGGGCAGCCACCCGTTGTCGACCAGCGGCTCGCCCTTCCGCGCCGAGCGCAACGCCTCCAGGACCTCGGCGCGCAGCGCCTCCACCGCTTCGGGCGCGGCGAGGGGGTCGTCGGCAGCCTTGTGGCGGACGCCGAGCTTGCGGGCGTAGCCGAACTCGGCCGACGCCACGTGGGCCACGATCCCGTCCCGGTCCCGCCCGCCGCCCCGTGGGCCCTTGCGCAGCTGGGCCGGCGCCGACCCGGCGACCGCCGCCAGCACGACCCACGACGCCTCGACGAGCGACGCCAGCCGCTCCGCCCGGGCGGCGGTGAGGGGCTCGGCGTCGGCGGACGCCGCCTCGCCCGGCGCCCCGAAGTCGGTGGTGGCCGACCCCTTCACCCGCTCGACCACGTCGAAGCTGCGGCCGGCCGTCGACGGGAAGCGCACGCCGGCGGCGGCCGCCACGGCCGAGTACCGGCCGGCGTAGGCGCCCAGGGCCTCCAGGGCCGCCTCCTCCGTCCGGTCGGCGCGGCACCACCCGGGCCAGTCCAGCGAGCAGGCGAACACCTTCTTCGCACCGACCTCCAGGTAGACGGGCGTCGGCGCCATCCGTGCAAGCATGGCGCAGCGAGATGACGGGAGCACCCATGGCCAGCCTGCGGGACCAGGTCGTCGAGATCGTGCGGGCCCGGGGGCTGCTGCGCCTGGAGGAGCCGATCGTGCTGCGGTCGGGCCAGCTCAGCCGGGACTTCGTGGACGGCAAGGCCGCCCTGTCGCGCGGCGCCGACCTGGAGGTCGCCTGCCGGGCGTTCCTGGAGGCGGTCGACGGCATCGAGTTCGACGCCGTGGGCGGGCTCACCATGGGCGCAGACCACCTGGCCCACGGCATCGCCCTGCTGTCGGGAGCCGAGTGGTTCGTGGTTCGCAAGGAGCCCAAGGGCCGCGGCACCGACCGGCTGGTGGAGGGTGCCCGGGTCGGGGCCGGGACGCGGGTCCTCCTGGTGGACGACGCCGTCACCACCGGCGGGTCGGTCCAGAAGGCCCACGACGCCATCGTCGCCCTCGGCGCCACCGTCGTCGGAGCGGCCACCCTGGTCGACCGGGGGGAAGTCGCGGCCGCCTACTTCACAGCCAAGGGCATCCCCTACCTGGCCCTCGTCACCTACCGCGACCTCGGCATCGAGCCGGTCGGCGGAGGCCTCGTCCCGGCGTAGCCGCGCCCGTCCCGTTCTCTGGACGCAGAACGCCGCTATCCGGCGGATCGCGTCCGGAGAACGGTCGCATCGCCGGTAGATTGGGTGGTCCCCATGGGACCCCGCCAGTCGCCGCAGCTCGCGTTCCAGCCCTCGCTGCTCGACGCCGGGCCCGACGCCGGCGTCGACGTCGACGAGTCGTTCGAGGGCCTGGCCCGAGTGCAGCTCGACCCCACGTCGTGGGTCGACCACCAGCCCGGATGGGTGGCGAGCTCGGACCGGCTGTTCGCCGACCTGGTCGCCTCGAAGGCGTGGGACCAGCGCCGGCGGCACATGTACGGGCAGGTGGTGGAGGAGCCGCGCCTCACGTCGTGGTGGCGGGCCGAGTCGGGCCTTCCGCTCGACCCGCCCGTGCTGGAGCGCATGCGCGCCGTCCTGTCGGCCCGCTACGGCGTCGATCTGGACTCCATGGGCCTCAACCTCTACCGGGACGGCCGGGACAGCGTGGCGTGGCACGGGGACCACATCGCCCGGGAGATCGCCGAGCCGGTGGTCGCCATCGTCTCCGTCGGCCAGCCCCGGGCCTTCCTGCTGCGCCCCGCACCGCACAACCGCGACGGGCCGGCGGGAGGGCGCCGGACGCTCACCTTCCACCTCGGCCGAGGCGACCTCCTGGTGACGGGGGGCGCCTGCCAGCGCCGCTGGCAGCACACCGTCCCCAAGGTAGCGCAGGCCGGCCCCCGCATCAGCATCACCTTCCGCCACGGCCTGGATTCCCGGGCCTATCCCGCATAGCGGCTCGCACCGGCGGGTAGGAACCCGAGTCCACCCGAACGTCCCACCCGACACCAACGGAGGTGCACCCGATGGGTACCGTGCGCAAGTCGATCACCGTCGATCTTCCCGTGACCACCGTCTACAACCAGTGGACGCAGTTCGAGGACTTCCCCGAGTTCATGGAGGGCGTGGAGTCCGTCACCCAGCTGGACGACACCCGCCTCCACTGGGTCGCCGAGATCGGTGGCACCCGCCGCGAGTGGGACGCCCAGATCGTCGACCAGACCCCTGACACCCGCATCGCCTGGCAGGCCATCGGCGGCAAGACCAACGCCGGGGCGGTCAGCTTCCGCCAGGCCGGCCCCCAGCGGACCGAGATCGAGCTCCAGATCGACTACGAGACCGAGGGGCTCAAGGAGAAGGCCGGTGACGCCCTCGGGATCATCGACCGCCGGGTCGAGGGCGACCTCGAGCGGTTCAAGAAGTTCATCGAGTCGCGCGGCGCCGAGACCGGCGCCTGGCGGGGCAACGTCTGACCTCCGCCTGAACCGCCTCCGAACGCCCGAAGGCGCCCTGCGGGGCGCCTTCGGCGCGTCAGCGCCCGGCCCGGGCGAAGCCCGATTGTTACGAGTGGGTTCCAATCCCCGCACGCCGGGGGCGGGCGGCCGTCAGCGGTTCGTCGTGGTCCGTTGACACGGAGGCAACGGCCGGAACACAGCCGTGCGGTTGGCTGTGACCCATGGCCGTACGACGCGCACGTGCCCGCACCGGCTGCCCGCCGTGGCTCGCCCCCAGCCCCCCGCCGGCCTCCGCCGGTGCGGGCGCGCGTCGAGCCGTCGGCCCCGTCATCGCCGACGGGGTCGCCGGCGCGGCCATCCACCTGGCGGCGGTCACCTCGTGAAGGACCGCCGCACCCTGGTCGTGGCCGGCAACGGCATGGTCGGCCACAAGCTGCTCGAGCTGCTGGTCGAGCGGGGCGCCACCGCCGAGTGGGACATCGTCACCTTCTGCGAGGAGGCCCGCCCCGCCTACGACCGGGTCGGACTCAGCTCGTGGTTCAACGGCACCTCGGCCGACGACCTGTCCCTCGTCGCCCCCGGGTTCTTCGAGTCGGCCGGGCTGGAGGTCCACGTGGGCGACGCCGTCGCCTCCATCGACCGGGAGGCCGGCAAGGTCGTGTCCCGCCAGGGGACGGCCATCGCCTACGACGCCGTCGTGCTCGCCACCGGCTCGTACCCCTTCGTGCCGCCCGTTCCCGGAAAGGACCTGCCCGGATGCCACGTCTACCGGACCCTCGACGACCTCGAGGCGCTGAAGGCGGACGCCGCCGGGTGCCGGGTGGGCGCCGTGGTCGGCGGCGGGCTCCTCGGGCTGGAGGCGGCCAACGCCCTCCGCAGCCTCGGCCTGGAGACCCACGTCGTCGAGTTCGCGCCGCGGCTGATGCCGGTGCAGGTCGACGACGGGGGTGGCGCTGCCCTGCGCCGGCGCATCGAGGACCTGGGCGTGCACGTCCACACGGGGATGGCGACGACCGACATCGTGGCCGGCCCCGACGGCCGGGTGGCCGCCATGCGCTTCGCCGCCGAGGACGCCGACGACCTGGCCATCGACCTGGTGGTGTTCTCCGCCGGCATCCGCCCCCGTGACGAGCTCGCCCGGGCCGCCGGCCTCGAGGTGGGCGAGAGGGGCGGCGTGGTGGTGGACGAGGCGTGCCGCACGTCCGACCCCGCCATCTTCGCCATCGGCGAGTGCGCCATCGCCGCCGGCCGCATCTGGGGGCTGGTCGCCCCCGGCTACCAGATGGCCCGGGTGGTGGCCGACCGGCTGCTCGGGGGCGACACCGTGTTCGCGGGCGCCGACCTGTCCACCAAGCTCAAGCTGATGGGGATCGACGTCGCCAGCTTCGGCGACGCCTTCGCCGCCACCCCCGGCGCCGAGTCGATCGTGTTCTCCGACGCCGTCTCCAACGTCTACAAGCGCCTGGTGGTGGACTCCACGGGCACCCGGGTGCTGGGCGGGATCCTGGTGGGCGACGCCTCGATGTACCAGACGCTGGTGCAGATGGCGAGGGGCGACATGCCCACGCCCGAGCGTCCCGGCCAGCTGGTCCTGCCCGAGTCCACCGGGGCCGGCGCGGCGACGGTGGGCGTCGACGCCCTGGCCGACACCGCCACCGTGTGCTCGTGCAACAGCGTCTCCAAGGGCGCCATACGAGCGGTGGTGGCGGGAGGCGTGGCCGACGTCGCCGGCGTCAAGGCGTGCACGGCGGCCGGCACGGGGTGCGGCGGTTGCGTCCCCCTCGTCACCGAGCTGGTGAAGTGCGAGCTGCGCAAGAAGGGCGTCGAGGTCCGCAACCACCTGTGCGAGCACTTCGACCACAGCCGCCAGGAGCTGTTCGACATCGTGCGGGTCAACCGCTACACGTCGTTCTCCGAGGTGCTGGCCCACCACGGGCGGGGCCTGGGCTGCGAGATCTGCAAGCCGGCCGTCGCCTCCATGTTCGCCACCCTCGGCGTGAACGGCGGCTACATCCTCGAGCCCCGCCAGGCGCCCCTCCAGGACACCAACGACCACTTCCTGGCCAACATCCAGCGCGACGGCACCTACTCGGTGATCCCGCGCGTGCCGGGCGGCGAGATCACCCCCGACCAGCTGATCACCATCGGCGAGGTGGCCAGGGAGTTCGGCCTGTACTGCAAGATCACCGGCGGCCAGCGCATCGACCTGCTCGGCGCCCGGGTCGACCAGCTGCCCTCCATCTGGGCCCGCCTGATCGCCGCCGGCATGGAGTCGGGCCACGCCTACGGCAAGGCCCTGCGCACGGTGAAGTCGTGCGTCGGCAGCACGTGGTGCCGCTACGGCGTGCAGGACTCGACCGGCATGGCCATCGAGCTGGAGCTGCGCTACCGGGGCCTGCGGGCCCCCCACAAGATCAAGTCGGCGGTGTCGGGGTGCACCCGCGAGTGCGCCGAGGCCCAGAGCAAGGACTTCGGCGTCATCGCCACCGAGAAGGGCTGGAACCTCTACGTGTGCGGCAACGGCGGCATGCGCCCCCGCCACGCCGACCTGCTGGCCGCCGACCTCGACTCGGCGACGCTGGTCCGCTACATCGACCGCTTCTTGATGTTCTACATCCGCACGGCCGACCGCCTGGAGCGCACGTCGGTGTGGCTGGAGAAGCTGGAGGGCGGCATCGACCACCTGCGCGCCGTGGTGGTCGACGACGTGCTGGGCCTGGCCCAGGAGTTGGAGGCCGACATGGCCCGCCACGTGGAGAGCTACCGCTGCGAGTGGCGGGCCACCGTCGAGGACCCGGAGAGGATGCGGCGCTTCCGGACCTTCGTGAACTCCGACGAGCCCGATCCCAACGTCGTCTTCGTCGCCGAGCGGGGCCAGCGCCGGCCCGCCTTTCCCCACGAGAAGCAGGAGGTGGTGCTGTCATGACCGCAACCCTGGAGCCGACCTCCGTCGCGACCGGGGCGTGGGTGGGCGTCTGCCCGGCGACCGACCTGGTCGACGACCGGGGCGTGTGCGCCCTCGTCGGCGGCCGTCAGGTCGCCATCTTCCGCACGTCGCCCGGCGAGCTGTTCGCGGTGGACAACGCCGACCCGTTCAGCGGCGCCAACGTGATGTCGCGCGGCATCGTCGGCTCGCGCGGCGGCGTGCCCAAGGTGGCGTCGCCCATGTACAAGCAGAGCTTCGACCTGCGCACCGGGTTGTGCCTCGACGACCCGTCGGTGGCCCTGCCCGTCTACCTGGTGCGGGAGCGAGCAGGGCGGATCGAGGTCGCCGTCCCGTGACCGGCCCGGCAGGCCGGCCCGTCGGCGACGTCCGGGCGCACCGGCCCGGAGGGACGGCGCGCCGGTGACGATCCTGGAGGACCCGCCCGGCGTCGACCCCGTGGTCGACCGCCTGCGGCGCCTCACCGGCATCGGGCAGGACGGGCCCGAGCTGCTGCCGCTGGACGCCGGCGAGCAGTACCGGTTCGGCTTCGCCATGGACGCCTGCGTGGGCTGCCACTCGTGCGAGGTGGCCTGCGCCGAGCAGAACGCCACGCCGGTGGACGGCGCCTGGCGGAGGGTGGGGGAGCTGGAGGGCGGGGCCTTCCCGAAGACCCGCCGGCTCAACCTGTCGATGGCGTGCAACCACTGCCTGGAGCCGACCTGCCTGTCCGGCTGCCCGACCCAGGCCTACACCAAGCTCCACAACGGCGTGGTCCGCCACGACGCCGCCGAGTGCATCGGCTGCCAGTACTGCATCTGGAACTGCCCCTACGAGGTGCCGGTCTACGACAAGGCGACCAAGGTCGTGGCCAAGTGCGACCTGTGCCTGCCCCGCCTGGAGGCGGGCGAGAGCCCGGCGTGCGTGCTGGCCTGCCCCACCAGGGCCATCACCGTCGAACCGGTCAACGTCGCCGCCTGGCGGGCCGACCACGCCGGCGCCGACGCCCCCGGCCTGCCGCCGGCCGGCATCACGCTCTCCACCACCCGCATCGTGGTGCCGCCCGGCCTCCCGGAGCTGGCCGCGGCCACCGACCACTCGGTGGAGCCCGAGGACCCGCACTGGCCGCTCGTGGCCCTCACCCTCCTCACCCAGCTCTCGCTCGGGACGGTGGCCGCCACCGTGGCGGTCGAGGCGGCGGGAGGGGCTCCCGCCGGCCGGCTGGCCGGAGGCGCGGTGGGCGCCGCCCTGGCCGGCGCCGTGGCCCTCGCCGCGTCCCTGCTGCACCTGGGCCGCCCCGCCTCCGCCCTCAAGGCGCTCCGCAACCTGCGCACCTCGTGGCTGAGCCGGGAGGTCGCCCTGCTCTCGGCCTTCTCCGGCGCCTCGCTCGCCTACGCGGCCGCCTGGGAGTGGGGCGGCACCGGAGGCGGCACCCGGCTGGCCCTGGGCGGGGCCGCCGTCGCCCTGGGGGTCGCCGGCGTCTACGCCAGCGGCCGTCTGTACCTGGTCCCGGCCAGGCCGGTGTGGAACTCGCCGCGGACGATCGTGAGCTTCTTCGCCACCGCCGTCGCCACCGGCCCGCTGCTGGCCCTGCTGTGCCTCGACCGGGGCGGCCTGGGCCCGGGGCTGGTGGCCGGGCTGATGGTCGTGGCCGTCGCCGGCACCGCCGCCCAGCTGGGCGCCCTTCTCCACCTGCGCGACGAGGTGCGAGGACGCACCGACCGCCAGTACCGGGGCACCGCCGTCCTCCTCGGCCGGTTCCGCCAGCTGGTGGCCGCCCGCGTCGCCGCGTCGCTCACCACCCTCGCCCTGCTGGCGTGGACGGCCACCGTCCCGCTGGCGGGAGCGTCCGCCGGCGGCCGCCTGGCGACGGCCCTGGCCGTCGTCGCCCTGGGCGAGCTGGCCGGTCGCTACCTCTTCTACGTCACCGTCGTGCCCTTCCGGGTGGCCGGCAGCTTCTTCGCCGGACGATGACCCTCACCCGCCCGTACGCCGCCGACGAGCGGTTCGGCCCCCTCCACGAGACCCGCGCCGCCGACCGCTGGGTGCGCACGACGTGCGGGTACTGCGCCGTCGGGTGCGGCATGTACATCGGGGTGAAGGACGGCCGGGCGGTGGCCGTCCAGGGCGACCCCGACCACCCCGTCAACGCCGGGCGCCTGTGCCCCAAGGGCCTGTGCGAGCACCAGACGATCACCGCCGACGGGCGCCTCACCACGCCGCTGATGCGCCGCACCAAGGGGGGCCCGCAGGAGGCGGCCACCTGGGACGAGGCGATCGGGGCGACCGTCGTGGGGTTCCGCCGCCTGCTGGCCGAGCACGGGCCGGAGGCGGTCGCCGTCATCAGCACCGGCCAGCTGGTGACCGAGGAGTTCTACGCCCTGGGCAAGCTGGTGCGGGCCGGGCTGGGCCTGCGGCACTACGACGGCAACACCACGCTGTGCATGGCCAGCGCCGTCGCCGGCTACAAGCGCAGCTTCGGCAGCGACGGCCCTCCCGGGGCCTACGCCGACCTGGAGACGGCCGACTGCATCCTCCTGGTCGGCGCCAACATCGCCGACAACCACCCGCTGCTGGCGCCCCGCGTCCTGGAGAACCGTGACGCCACCGTGATCGTCGTCGATCCCCGCGTCACCAAGACGGCCATGGTCGCCGGCCTCCACCTGGCCGTGCGGCCCCGCAGCGACATCAGCCTGATCAACGGGATGATCAAGGTGATCATCGACGAGGGCCTGGTCGACCACGAGTACGTCGCCGCCCACACCGAGGGCTTCGAGGAGCTGGCCGCCCACGTCGCCGCCTTCGACCTCGACCGGGTGGCCGCCGACTGCGGCGTGCCGGCCGAGGACATCCGCACCGCCGCCCTCGCCTTCGGGCGGGCCGAGCGGGGGTTCGTGGCCTGGACCATGGGCGTGAACCACTCGGTGCAGGGCACCGAGACGGTCAACCTGCTGAACAACCTGTGCCTGATCACCGGCAACATCGGCCGCGCCGGCGCGGCCCCGTTCTCGATCACCGGCCAGTGCAACGCCATGGGGACCCGGGAGTCGGGTGCCACCTCCAGCCTGCCCGGCTACCGGCCGTGGGAGGACGAGTCGGCGAGAGCCGAGATCGCCGCCCTGTGGGGCGTCCCCCTCGACCGCCTCCCCACCGGGCGCGGCCGCGCCTACCCCGACATCGTCGACGGGGTCCTCGACGGGACGATCAAGGGCCTGTGGGTCATCGCCACCAACCCGGTGGTGTCGTTCCCCAACCGCCTGCGCCTGGAGCAGGCCCTGCGCAACCTCGACCTGTTCGTCGTCCAGGACGGCTTCGCCAACCCCACGGCCGATCTGGCCGACGTCGTGCTCCCCGCCGCCGTGTGGGGCGAGAAGGAGGGCACCTACACCAACGCCGAGCGGCGGGTGTCGAGGGTGCGCAAGGCGGTGGAGCCGCCGGGCCTGGCCCGGTCGGACTTCGACATCTTCCTGGCCCTGGCCCAGGCGTTCGGCCTCGACCAGGAGATCTACGGCGGCTGGACGACGCCGGAGGACGCCTTCACCGAGTGGGCCCGGGTGTCGGCCGGGCGGCTGTGCGACTACAGCGGCATCACCTACGACCGCATCGACGCGGCGGGCGGCGTGCAGTGGCCGTGCCCGCCGGGGACGGAGGACGTGGCCGGCACGCCCCGGCTCTACGCCGACGGCCGGTTCGGCCTGCCCGGCGGCAGGGCCAAGCTGTGGTGCGTCACCCCCCAGCCGATCAGCGACGCACCCACCCGCCGCTACCCGTTCCTGCTCAACACCGGGCGCACCGTCGAGCACTGGCACACCCGCACCAAGACGGGCCGCATCGCGGTGCTGGAGCACCTCGCCCCCGAGGCGTGGGTGGAGGTCAACCCGGCCGACGCCGAGCGACTGGGCCTCAGGTCGGGCGACAAGGTGAGGCTGGCCTCCAGGCGGGGCGTGGTGGACGACCTGTTGGTCCGGGTCACCGCCATCATCCGGGAGGGCGAGGTGTTCGTCCCCTTCCACTACGACGAGCGTTGCGCCAACCGGCTCACCGTCGACGAGTTCGACCCCATCTCCCGGGAGCCGAACTACAAGCAGGCGGCCGTGCGGATCGAGCCGATGTGAGCCGCACCGGGCGTCAGGAACCGGTCAGAAGGAGTTCACCGGCGACCCCGCGCGCCGGAAACGACCCGGAAACGGGCTCGGCCCACCCTGGGCGGGTGGGACTGGGACCGCTGGAGGGCTACACGATCGGCATCACCGCCGACCGTCGCTGGGAGGACCAGGCCGAGCTCCTGCGCCGCCGCGGCGCCCGCGTGCAGCACGGCCCGAGCATCGCCACCCAGTACCTGGCCTGCGACGACGCCCTCCGGGAGGCGACCGCCTCGGTGGCGGCCCGGCCCCCCGACTACCTCGTCGCCACCACCGGCATCGGGATGCGGGCGTGGCTGGAGACGGCCCAGGCCTGGGGCATGGGCGGGCCCCTGCTGGACGCCCTCGGGCCGGCCCGGGTCGTGGCCCGGGGGCCCAAGTCGTCGGCCGCCGTGCAGGCCGCCGGGCTCACCGTGTGGGAGACGTCGCCCAACGAGCGCCTCGACCAGCTGCTGCCCCTGCTCCTCGACGAGCCGCTCCAGGGACGGCGGGTCGCCGTGCAGGAGGCGGGGGCGGAGGCGCACGACATCACCGACGCCCTGCGGGCGGCGGGCGCCGACGTGGTGGAGGTGCCCGTCTACCGGTGGCGCATGCCGGACGACACCGCCGCCGCCCTGCGCCTGGTCGAGGCGGCGTGCGACGGCCGGGTCGACGCCGTCACCTTCACCAGCGCCCCGGCCGTGCAGAACCTGTTCGCCATCGCCGCCGGCGCCGGCCGTGACGGCGCCCTGCGGCGGGCGTTCAACGCCTCGGTGGTGGCGACATGCGTGGGCGGCGTGTGCGCGGGCGCCGCCCGCGACGAGGGCGTCGGCGACCCCGTGGAGCCGGCGGTCGGTCGCCTCGGCCTCATGGTCCGGGCCCTCAGTGAGCGCCTCGAGCCGCGCCGGCGCTGCATCGTGCTCGCCGGCGTGGAGGTCGTCGTCCAGGGCTTCGCCGTCGACCTGGGCGACCGCGTGGCCGAGCTGCCCCCGCTCGAGCAGGCCGTGTTCGCGCTGCTGGCCGAGCGCCCCGGCGCCGTGGTCCCCCGCTCGCTGCTCCTCCAGCGCCTGTGGGGTTCCTCGGCCGCCGATCCCCACCTGCTGGAGGCGACGATCACCCGCCTGCGCCGGCGCCTGGGCCCGTGCGGCGCCGCCCTGCGGCCGAGCCCGGGACGGGGCTACCGCCTGGACGTGGCCATGCCCGCCGTCGCCTCGTCGGCGCCCGGGCGGAGCTGACCCGGCGCCTGCCCGCCGAGGGGACCGCACCTGCGTGCCCCGCCGGCCACGGGGGGCTGATCGGTCACTCGGGCCGGGGGCGGGCGCAGCGACGCGGCCGGAGCTGACCCGGCGCTCGCGTGTCCCGCCGGCCACCGGCGGCTGATCGGTCACTCGCCACCGGGGCGTCCACGCGAAGAGGCCGCCGCCCCGGAGGCGGCGGCCTTGCGGCCGGCGGTGGCTCCGCCGGCCCGCCGACTAGCTGGCCGCGCCCTCGAGCTCGGCCAGGCGCTTCTCGATCGACTGGCGCAGGGTGTTGAGCTCCGCGATCTCCTCGTCACGGCTCTTCGTGGCCTCGCCGCAGCACTCGCACCCACAGCCACAGGGCTCCTGGGCAGCGGTCAGCGTGGTCATCTCGCTGCACCCGCACGAGCATCCACCGTTCATCGACATGGGTTCACCTCCGTTGCAGCGGCACCCGGCCCTTCGCCGGGTCGACCACCGTCTCTCTACCCAGTAAAGACCCGGCCCTAAGGGCCAGGTCAACCGGCTCCCGGCCGGAAAGATCCCGGGACGGGGACGGCGGTCAGGCGAGGGCGGCCAGCGCCTCCCGGACGGCGGCCCGGCCCTCGTCCACGGTGAGGGCGGCCAGCTCGGGGAGGGGCCGCCCCAGCCCGCCCACCAGCTCGTCGGCCAGGTAGTACCCGACCCGCCACCGCTTCTCCACCAGCCCCGACCCGAAGAAGGTCTCGGCCGTGCCCTCGGCGTCCAGCTCGTCGCGGAAGCGGGCGAACAGCTCGGTGCGGTGCTCGCGGCACCATGGCAGCCAGTCCTCGAACCCCTCGTGGCCGAACCAGAAGTAGTCGTCGTCGGGCCGGCCGGGGACGACGGCCCGCGACACCTGGTTGGCCAGCCCCTCGGAGAACGCCATCCACGCCGCGTCGTCCTGGGGTGGACGGGTGCCGAGCACGGTCTCGTGCCACGCATGGGCGTCCTCGTGGGCGACGAGGACGCGGCTGCCCTCCTCCGACTGGAACCACTCGAGGCAGTGGAAGACGGCCACGTCGTCACCCAGCCGCCCGACGAGGACGTTGGCCGAGTAGGAGCCGATCATGAGGACGTGGAGCGGCTCGGGGCCGGGCGCCACGCCGAGGGCCTCGCGCACGGCCGCCTCGACCTCGGGGATCAGCCGCTGCAGGACCTCGCCACCCTCCTTGGCCCGGTCACGGACGAGGGTGAGCTCGCGCACCACGGCCGAGCGGCCCTCGGCCGACGCCCCGGCCCCGGCGTAGAACGCCTCGAACACCTCGGGATAGGCACTCTCGTACATCTCCTTCATCCGGGACTCGCGGATGACGGGCGTGTCCATGAAGGCCTTGCGCCCGTACTCCTGGAAGGTGTCGAGGGTGTCGAGGATCCGTGCCATTGGGGTGAAGCCTACGGCCCCGTCCCGCCCGGGCCGCCCGGGGCCGGCCGGCATAGCGTCGGCCGGTGGACGTGCAGGGCCGCCTGGGGGTGGTGGGATCGCCGGTGCCCGTCTCCGAGCTGGCCGCCCGCCGGTGGGACGCCGTGGTGGTCGGCGGCGGGCACAACGGGCTGACGTGCGCCGCTTACCTGGCCCGGGCGGGGCGGTCGGTGCTGGTGCTGGAGCGGCGAGAGCGCCTGGGCGGCGCCTGCACCCTCGAGCAGCCGTTCCCCGACCCGGCCTGGCTGGTGAGCCCGTGCGCCTACCTCGTGGGCCTCCTGCACCCGCTGGTGATCGACGAGCTGGACCTGCGCCGCCATGGCTACCGCGTGCATCCCGCCGACCCGCACCTGTGGTGCCCGTTCGACGACGGGACGTCGCTGACGGTGTGGAACGACCGGCGGCGCACGGCCCGGTCGGTGGCCGCCCTGTCGCCCCGCGACGTCGACGGGTTCCTCGCCTACGAGGACCTGTTCGCCCGCATCCGCGGCGCCCTGCGCGGCGGCGGGCGGGACACCTGGCTGGGCGACTCGCCCGGGCGCCACCACATCGAGGCCCTGCTCGGGGGTGACCGGGAGGCGGTGGAGGTGGTGTTCGAGGCGTCGATCGCCGACGTGGTCGAGCGCCATGTCAGCGACCGGCGGTTGCGGACCGCCCTGCACGGCCAGGGCGTCATCGGCAGCGCCGCCGGACCGCGCGACCGGGGCACGGCGGCCGTCCACCTCCTGCACAGCATGGGTTCGCTGGAGGGTGCGCCCGGAGTGTGGGGCTACGTCGAGGGCGGCACGGGGCGGGTCTCGTTCGCCCTGGCCCAGGCGGCGATCGAGGCGGGAGCCGTGGTGGCGGCGGGCGTGGAGGTCGGCGCGGTCGTCCCCGGCGAGGGGGTGCGCCTGGAGGGCGGCGAGCTGGTGCGGGCGGCGGCCGTGGTCTCCAACGCCGACCCCAAACGGACCCTCGCCCTGGTCGAGGGCGAGGTGCCGCCGGCGTGGCGGGCGCGGGTCGAGGCATGGCGCAGCGAGGGCGCCACCGTGAAGCTCAACTGCGCCCTCCGGCGCCTGCCCACGTTTCCGGCGGCGTCCACCGCAGACCAGCCGCACCGGGCCATGGTCACGATCAGCGGCGGCATCGACGACACCCAGGCGGCGAGCGAGGCGGCCCGCAGGGGCGAGCCGGCGCCCGCCTGGTGCGAGCTCTACTTCCACACCGCCTACGACCCGAGCATCGCCCCGCCCGGCCGCCACACCATGAGCGTGTTCGCCCAGTACGCGCCCTACCAGCTGGCCCAGGGGGACTGGGAGCGCCGCCGGGAGGAGATCGGCGACCTGGTGCTGGCGTCGGTCGCCCGCTTCGCCCCCGACGTGGTCGACGTCGTCGAGCACCGCCAGGTCCTCGGGCCGCCCGACATCGAGGCGCGGGTCGGCCTCACCGGCGGGCACATCTTCCAGGGCGAGTGCCTCCCCGATCAGATGTGGGAACGCCGCTTCGGCCCCCGCACGCCCGTCCCCGGCCTCTACCTGTGCGGCGCGGCCACCCACCCGGGCGGGAGCGTCATCGCCGCCAACGGCCGCAACGCGGCGGTGGCCGTGCTCGCCGACGGCGCCGGGGCGGCGGCGTCGTCGTGAGCGCCCGGGTCAGGAGCCCGGCGACGGGTCGGGGTCGAGATCGAGCGACACCGAGTTGATGCAGTAGCGCTGACCGGTGGGCCCCGGGCCGTCGTCGAAGACGTGGCCCAGGTGGCCGCCGCACGCCCGGCACACGACCTCGGTGCGCACCATGCCGTGGCTGCGGTCGGCGACGAGCTCGACGGCGTCGGCCACCGCCGGCTCGGTGAAGCTCGGCCACCCCGTGCCCGACTCGAACTTCGTGTCAGAGGAGAACAGGGCGGCCCCGCACGCCGCGCAGCGGTACATGCCGTCGTCCTTGGCGTGCACGTACTTGCCGGTGAAGGGCCGCTCGGTGCCCTTCAGGCGCAGCACCTGGAACTGCTCGGGCGACAGCTTCCGGCGCCACTCCTCGTCCGTCGTCGGCATGTCCGGGCTCATCGGCGTCCTCCTCGTCGGGGCACGAACCAGCCTACGAAGAGACCACCCGCAGCAGGGCGCGCGACCGCGGCCGCTCGGGACGCGTACGGAGGCGACGGAAGCGGACGCTGCGGTCCCGGCCCTGGCGCTTGGCCCGGTAGAGGGCGGCGTCGGCGGCGGCGACCAGGCCTGCGGCGTCACCGGCGTCGGCCGGGTAGGTGGCCACCCCGGCGCTCATGGTGACGGGGAAGGTGCCGGGCGACGCGGCGACGGCGGCGCGGACCCGTTCGGCCACCGCCAGCGCCTCGGGCGGCGTGCAGTCGGGCACCACGACGGCGAACTCCTCGCCTCCGTAGCGCGCGGCGACGTCGGTCCCCCGGCACGCCTCGGCGAGGACGGCGCCGATCCGGCGCAGCACCTCGTCGCCCGCCTGGTGGCCGTGGGTGTCGTTGACCGCCTTGAAGTGGTCGACGTCGAGGACGACCAGACCGCACGACGTCCCCCGCCGGGCGGCCACCGCCAGCTCCCGGGCCAGGGTCTCCTGGAACACCCGCCGGTTGGGCAGCCCGGTCAGGGCGTCGGTGCGGGCCAGGCGCTCGACCTCGGCCTGGAGGGCGGCGGTGCGCAGGGCGAGCGCGGCGTGGGCGGCGAGCTGGCCGAGCAGGGTGACCGTCCCCGCCGACACCCGCGTGCCCCGCCCGCCGCCCCACTCGACGGCCAGGCTGCCGAGGGTGCGCCCCTCCGCCACCAGGGGCACGACCACCACGTTGTCGGCGCCCGGCAGGGCGACGGCCAGGAGGGCGTGGTTCTCACCGACCAGCCGGCGGGCCAGGGTGGGCGTGGCGTCGACCGGTGCCTCGCCTCCCGGCGCCGGCCCGCACGCCACCTGCTCGAGAGTGCCGCCCACGGCGAGGACGAACGCCCGGGCGGTGCCGCCACCGTCGTCGTGCAGCACGAGCGCCGTCCGGCGCCCCACGAACGCGTCGGCCACCGCCGCGAGCAGGGCGTGCACCAGCTCGGTCGGGTGCCGCAGCGCGGCCATGCAGCCCGCCATCCCGGCCAGGATGCGAGCCTCCGTCTTGCCGCGGCGCAGCTGGCCCTCGTTCAACGACGAGAACCAGGCGCTGGCCACGGCCAGGAGCAGCAGGGCGACGGTCACGATCACGGCTGCCTGCTCGGCGCTGGTGCCCGGCCCCTCGTCCACCACCCCGGCGCCCTGGAGCCACGACATGGCGAACAGCAGGAGGGCGTGCCACAGGGCGGCCTTGAGCCCGGTGCGGAAGGACAGAAGGAGGGTCACGGCGACGACGTGGACCAGCACCAGGAACGCCAGGACGCTCCCCGGCCCGCCGGTGAGGGCCAGGACGGACGCCAGGTAGACGCCGTCGAAGAGGACGAGGCCGCCGAGAACGAGCGGGCCGTGTGGGCGCACCCGGCGGCGCACGAGCTCCGTCCCCCCGGTGACCACGGCGTAGACGGCTCCCAACCCCGCCAGGGCGGAGACGGCGTCCGCCCCGGACGGCCCGGGCAGGAGGGCGGGGATCCCCAGGGTCAGCGAGACCAGGAGGAATCGGAGCACCTGGAGGAGCAGCAGCCGGCGGCCGAGCGGCGCCAGGTCGGCGCCCGGGGCGTCGTGGGGGGCGGCGGCGCAGTCCCTCACGAGAACTCCAGCAGCTCGTCGTCGGCCGGCCCGACCGGCGTCATCCGGGGGTCGTCCCGGTCCAGGCGGTGCTGCACGAGCAGGAAGCAGGCGATGGCGACGGCCAGGCCGAGGGGGAACGAGAGCCGGCCGACCGTCTCGGCGGCGGCCTGCCGGAGGCGCACGCCGAGGGGCCCCACCTCGGTCGCCGCAGAGGCGACGGCGGCGGTGGCGGCAGTGGCGGCGGGCACGCCGGAGCCCGGCGGCCCAACCGAGCCCGGCCCGGACGTCCCCGGCAGCTCGCCGACGGGCGCCTGGCCCGTCGTCTCCCCGGGGATGGCCAGCGGGACGGTGGCGGCCACCGGGGCGGTGATCGGGGCTTCCACGCCGCCGCCGACGGCCAGGGGCGGGAGCGTCACCGACGGCACCGGGAGCGAGGGCACCTCGGCGATCGGAGTGGACAGCGCGGGCGTGGTGAGCCCGGGCGTGGACACCGGCGGCACGGTCACGGACGGCAGGGTCACGGCCGGAAGGGTCACCGGGGACAGCGTCTCGTCGGCCAGGTCGTGCGCGCCGGCGGCGATCGACGGCCACCCGGCGGCCGTGGCAGCCGCCAGCGCGGCGCCAGCAGCCAGCCTCCACCACCGTGCCCCCCGCCGTTCGGCCACGTTCCCTCCTTCCGTCCTCCCGAGCCCTATCGGCAGGTTTCCCCGCGACCTTTGGCCGGCGCCGGCGATCGCCCGTTCCCCCTGGTCAGCACAGGGACCGGCGTCACGGGCGACGTGCCTGGTGGGGGGTGGCGGAGATACCGCCCGGCCAGCCGGCCGACCAGATCACCGCGCAACTGGAGCTCCTCACTTGCCTCGCCAGGTTGGATCAGCAGCTGAACGCGCGAACTGCCCTCTGTGTGCCTTCCCCGTCGTTCGTGGTGAACGACGGGGACTGGGCGTGATGTCGTGGCCCGCCTGGGCGGGCACGTCGACGCTCCTGGGTGTTGCCGGCGGTCACTCGTCTAGCCGGCGCGAATCCGCCGGCGTTTTCCGGGTCAGCCTGGGGCCGCCCGAGTCTTGGCTCAGCGATCCACCACCACCACCTCGTACTGGCCGGCGGTGGGCGGGAACCCGGTGTCGAACTTGGCATTCACGACAGCCAGCCGGTTGCCGAACCTGGCCGCCGTGGAAGGCACCTGGAACAGCTCAGAGGTGATGACCTGCTCGACCACACCCGACGCGAGGTCAGCACTAAGGCGGACCCGGGAGACCTGGTTGCTGAAGTTCTGCACCGCCCACAGACGTCCGGCCTCGAACAGGATGCCGTCGACGTTGGGCACGCTGACCCCAGTGATGGTCTGGCTGGCGCCCGTGTCGGGATCGACGGTGTAGAGCGCCCCGTTGGCGGAGTGCGCCACGATCAGCGTCTTGCCGTTGGGCGCGGCCCGGATGCCATTGAGGTTGAACTGACCGCTGCTGTCGGCGGCTGGGCCGGTGAGGGTCAGGGTCTCTGCGGAAGATCCGGGGACCCCCTTCGAGGTGATGGGCACGAAATACAGCTGCGGCTGGAACGTGTCGGTGAACCACGCCCCGTCCTTCGTCAGCGTGACGTCGTTGATCAGAGACGTCCCCGCCGCCGCGAGCTGGTACGTGGCCAGAGTGGCGCCCGTGTCGAGGTCGTAGAAGTACGCCTGGCCGGTGAAGCCTCCGGTGACGATCAGGACGTGATGAGCCACGTCGACGATCATCCCGGTGGCCTGGCGGCCCGCCGGCGCATCGATGAAGGTCTCGGCGGTCCCCCGGCGCAGGTCCCCCCGGAAGATGTCGCCGGTGAAGAGGTCACCGGCGTAGAAGGTCGATCCCCGCCCGGCGGCGATCCCCTCCGCCGACGTGGCGCCCGGGAGCACGATGACGTCAGCCGTCGCCGCCCCGGCCAGCGGCGATGTGGCGGCGGACACAGCCGCCATCACGGCGAAGAGGCATGCCAGTCGCCGGCCCCTGCGGGAGCGAACCGACCCGTCCAGCGTCCGCCCTTCACTCCGTCGGATGCCTTCACCATTGGACACGATCCATCACCCCGCAGAGCCGGCAGAGTAGATCTGCAATCTAATAAGATAGATCCAGAGTATGATACCGATGATGACGTCTGTCAAGCGGCGCGGGTACCGGAGCGGCATCCGTCGAGGCGACGCCCCGGCACTGGTGTGCGAGGCGGCGTACCGGCTCTTCTCCACCAAGGGGTACCTGGCGACCTCGATCGAGGACATCGCTGCCGAGGCCGGCGTGGCCCGGCCGACCGTGTTCACCGCAGTGGGCCCCAAACCCGTCATCCTGCGTGCCGTCGTCGACCGCGCCCTCGCCGGTGACGACGCGCAGGTGCCCATCGCCGAGCGGGCCTGGTGGCGGGAGGCGATCGAGGAGCCCGACCCCGTCCGGTCCATCGAGCTGTACGCGCGGAACATGTGCCGCATCTCCGGGCGAGCGGGCCTCGTGCTGCGCGCGCTGGAGACCGCCGCGTCCGTCGACGCCGAGGCCGCCGACGTATGGGCGCGCTTCCAGCACCAGCGACGAGTCGGGCTGAACGAATTCGCGGTGGCGCTGGCGCAGAAGTCCGGCGTGCTTCGCTACGACGGGGACACGATCACCGACACGATGTGGATGCTCGCACCAGACGCGTATTTGCGCCTCGTACACGACGCGGGCTGGACCGTCGAACGGTTCCAGGCATGGCTGGCCGACCTCCTCCAGCGCCTGTTCCTCGAATGAAGCGTCCACGCCATGGTGGACGGCCCCGGTCACCCACGCACCGGCGCGGCCGAGCGGACTGCCGGGACCTCGTGGCGGTCGTGCCCGGCCCCGCGGCCTTGCCGCTCGGGACGCCGGAACCCGGCACTTCTGGATCGCACTCGCCTGCCGGTTCCCCGATGGGGCGGCGTTCTTCGTGCGGCAAGAATGGGCGGATATCGCCCGTTCTTGCCGCATGAAGGCCCGGGGCGGCGCGGCCCGGCTCGACGCGGGCGTGCTCGTTGAGGTCCTCGCGGGTCCGCGGGCGTCCACCGCGATCGACGGCAGCCCGTGGAAGAAGTCCCGCCGACGCGCTCTCGTTCAGGCCCGCAATGGGTTCGACCAGTGAGCCCGAGCAGCTCGGCGCTCGTGTACAGACGGCTCGGCCGTCCTCGCCCGCTCGGTGCACCCGTGCCGTGCTCCACGAGGACGCCGGCAGCGACGAGCTCGAAACCCTGCCCGCGTCCGTACGGGCTGAATTCCGCCCAGTACGCCGGCTCCACATCGGCGTCGCGACCGGCAAGGGCGGGACCGAGAGCAACGTCGAGGGACCGTTCTACGTCCCCGACGCCAGCTGTTGGAGCGGCCCTACGTGCTGCCCCAGCGCGAGGCCGAGCCGGGCGAGCGCCTCGTTCTCGAGCACCGTGCGCTCGACCGACGGCTCGGCCCTGGCCGGCGCGCTGATGGACGTGTGGCAGGCGAGCGCGGCGGGCGAGACTCGAACTACCACCCGACGGTCCCCGAGGGCAATCTCCGCGGGCGCCTCACGACCGACGCCGCCGGACGGTTCGAGTTCGAGACCATCGTGCCCCCGTCCTACGGGATCCCCGACGCCGGTGCCACCGCCCAGCTCCTGGAGGCCCTGGGGCGCCACGTCATCCGGCCCGGCCACATCCACTTCAAGGTCAGTCACCCCGCCTGCCGGTCGCTCACGACCAAGATCTACTTCGAGGGCGATCCCTACATCGACTCCGACGTTGTCGGAGCGATCAAAGTACTCCCTGGTCATCGGGCTCGTGCGCAAGGGCGAGGCCGACACGCGCTGCTCCTACGACTTCGTCCTCACCCCGAACGACAACGTCTGAGAGCCTGCCAGCGCTGACGAGCGGACCGGAATCTCCGTAGTCTCCACCACAGCGCCGCTCGGACATCGAAGGAGCGGTGTCAACCGACGCAGGGCGTCGTGTTCGAAGGCAACCATGACGCAGGACCACGGAAAGGGGAGGGGAAACATGCCGCAGCATCAAGGCTTCGGGCACCTGACACTCACGGTCACCGACCTCGAGCGGAGCGCCGACTTCTACAACCGGTTGTTGGGGTCGCAGACAGCGCTGGCGTCCGAGGACCACCTCGGACCGTTCATCGTCTGCATGGGGCCGGGTTTCATGGTTGGCCTCCGCAAATGGGCGCAGACGGCGAGCGATGACTCGTTCCTGTTCTCGCGGGTGGGTCTCGACCACATGGGCGTGCACGTCGAGAGCAGGGACGAGCTCGAGAAGTGGGTGGCTCACCTCAGGGAGAACGGCGTCGAAAGCTCGGGCATGGTCGAGAGTCCGTTCGGTCTGCACCTTCACGCCAAAGATCCCGACGGGATCGCGATCGAGTTCTTCGTGGCCGCTCAGCAGAGCTAGAGGACACCCTCGAACCGGCCACGCCGGGGGCTTGGGTCGCCCCCGGCTGAAGCCGGGCTACATGGCAGAGCGGCAGCAGTCCAGGCGAAAGGAGTTCGCGACCATGGAAGTGAAGTGGCTCGGGCATCTGGTGCTGTACGTACGCGACCTCGAGCGGTCCCGCCGGTTCTACGCCGACGTGTTGGGCTGGCGTGAGGTACGAGGGGACATGCCGGTCCGCTTCCCGGCGGCGGCCTTCTCGTCGGGCCGGACGCACCACGAACTCCTCCTGATCGAGGTCGGAGCCGACGCAGCGCCGATCCCGGCAGGCCGCCGGATCGGGATGTACCACTTCGGCCTCAAGGTGGGCGAGTCCGACGAGGAGCTCCGTGAAGCGCGGCAACGACTCACCGAGGCGGGCGTACGCGTGGTCGGTGCTTCCGATCACACCGTCACCCACAGCCTGTACATCGAGGATCCGGACGGCAACGAGATCGAGCTGTACATCGACGTGCAGCCCGAGATATGGCGCGACGATCCCGGTGCCGTCTTTGCGCCAGTCAAGCCGCTGCAGCTCTAGGCGCCCTCACCCGCCGCAGGTCCCAGCGGATCCGTTCGGAACAGGCATTCCGATTGTCCGACGCGAATCCGCAGAAATGCGTCTTCAGTGAGCGCCGGGCACTCGAAGGGTGGCCCGGAACGTCCGTCCCCTATCGGCAGAGGTGGCCTGTCCCATTGGTGCCGGTCAGGGACACCACAGGTCAGCGACACCGAATCACAGTGTGGTGGCGCGTCGAACGGCGACGGAGGGAGCGGGACGGAGCCACCTATCGCTCGGCCGCAGCGGGCGGAATGGTCCCCGACCACCGCCTACGCCACACCCCGGTGGGTCGTCGAACCGCCGACGAAGCGTCCTCAAATACTCATGGCTGTTGACTGCGCCGCCGCGTTCCCCCGAGTTCGTTCCCGCGTGTCCGACCCCTCCTACCTGGACATTCGCTCTTCGGCTCTTCTACAAGCACCTGGCGACGTGCGTGGTCTACCGATTGTTCCCCGGGGTTCCGATCAGCGAGACCCGCGTTGAAGGAGGAACAGATGAAGGGCACGTCAAGAAGCGAGGGGACCGCTACTACGCGGTGATCTACGGAGGTCGGGACGCCGTGACCGGCAAGGAACGCCGCAGCTGGCACCCGGCGGGCACGGACCGGGCCGAGGCCGAGCGCCTCGCCGCCAAGCTCGCG
>DATLFN010000107.1 GCA_035540975.1 Acidimicrobiales bacterium | reverse complement strand
GGCGTGCGGGCCCGGGCCAGCAGGGCCACGTGCGACGAGTCGACCTCGCCCGCCGTCCACGCCGCCTCGGCCGCCGGCAGGTGGCGCAGGGCGCGGCCCAGGTGGACCCGGCGCTGGGCCGAGGCGGGCGCCAGGCCGCAGTGCACGCTCAGCCAGGCGGCGGCGGAGCGGGCGCCCCGTGCCTGCCAGGCCCCCGAGGCGTCGAAGGCGGCGGCGGCCCGGGTGGTGACCGCCTCCAGGCGGGCCAGGCAGCGGTGCAGGCGCTCGACGGCCTCGGGATCCGCCAGCGCCTGCGGCTCGGCCGCCCCCAGCTCCTCCAGCACCGCCTCCAGCCCGTCGATCACACCCAATCGTACACCTGTTCGGTCCACCGGCGCAAGGAGAAACCGTTGCGTGGCAACAGTTTCTCGGCCATCCGCATGCCCAGGCCGCCACCCTCGCCGGGCGACGGCCGTCCACGGCGATACTGGCCAGGTGGACGCCCGCACTCTGGCCGCCGAGCGGGGCCTCGTCCCCCGGGCCGTAGCGGCCCTCACGAGCCGCGCCCTCGGCGCGCTCGCGTTCGAGGCGCTCGGTCCGACCAAGGGGCTGCTGAAGCGGTTCTTCTCGGCCCAGCCCTGGGACGAGCGCGACGACGCGGCGCTGGCCGACGCCGTCGGCCCCGGCGAGGGGTGGTGGGACGAGCCGCTCGACGACGACCTCGTCCTGTCGTTCGGCTGGGTCGAGGGCCGGTTCCGGCTGCGGGTCGAGGGTGGCGGTGACGCCCGGGAGGACGCCTCGCCACTGACCGACGCCCTGGCGGCGACGTTCGACGGCGACGTCGTGCCCGAGGCGACGCCCAACCCGCGCACGCTCGCCTTCCGCACGGGCGCCGTGTCGGCCGGGGAGAGCCGCGAGTACCGGTCGCGGTCCCAAGCCGACGATCCCCGGGTGGCCCGGCTGTTCGAGACGTCCGACGACGTGGCCGGGGTGCTGGTGGCGAGGGACTTCGTCGCCGTGACGGTGCGCCGTCCCGACCGCTGGCCGGAGTTGCTGGCGCCCGTGCTGGCCGTGGTCAGCGAGGAGTTCGCCGGCGGCGACCGGGCGGCCGCCGCGCCGGGCAGGCCCGGGATGGCGGCGCTGCACCGGGAGGCGGCGGCACGAGCCGGGCGCACGAGCCGGGTGCCGTCGCGGCTGGACCGAGCGTGGGCGGACCTGGCCGGCGTACGAGCGGACGACGCCGGCGGTGTGGAGCGGCTCCTGGCGGCGGCAGCCTCGCCCGAGGCGGCGCTCCGGCAGGTGGCGGCCAGCCGGCTGGGCGAGGTGGCGGCCGACGTGTCGGCGGGCGCGTGGGCCCGCCTCGCCCGGGACCCGAGCCGGACGGTGCGGCGGGCGGCCGTCGACGCCGTGGTCGACGCCGGCCGCCAGGACCTGCGCCCGCTCCTCGAGCACGCACTCGGGGACGCCGACGCCTGGGTGCGGTGGAAGGCGCTGCGCGGCCTGGCCGAGCTGGGCACGGCGCCGAGCCGGCCCGCCGTGGAGCCGCTCCTGGAGGACCCCGACTTCCGCGTCCGCCTGGAGGCGCGGAGCGCCCTGCGTCGCTGAACCGCCGTCGCCGGGTGCGTCCGGGCGCCGGCCTGGGAACGCTTCAGGCATGACGAACAGCGCAGGCAGGTACGTCAGCCGGGACGGGGCGTTCGAGCGGGACACCCGCTACCTCTCGACCCGCATCACCGCCGACCACACCCCGCTGGGCGGGGCATGAAGGGGCGGGGCATGAAGGACCGTCGCCGGCGTCGGAAGCTGGGCCGGCTCGTCACGCTGGGGCTGGCGGCGGCGGCCATCGTCGCCGAGCGCCGCAAGCCGCCGGACGAGCGGGAGTGGCACGGGCGGCTGGGCGGCATCGTCCCCTACGACTTCCGCCGCCCCACGCTGGAGCGGGTGAAGGCGTCGCTGTGGGACCCCGAGTCGTCCCGCCTGGTGACGCCCCAGGTCTTCGGCGTCGGGTGGACGCTGAACCTGGGCCGGGTGGTGCGCCTGGTGCAGGAGCGGCGGGGCGCGGCGTGAGCCCGGCCTATGCGGGCAGCACCACCGTCTTCAGCACCGTGCACTCGTCGATGGAGTAGCCGAGGCCCTCGCGCCCGATGCCGGAGTCGGGCTTGCGGCCGCCGAACGGGAAGTGCCCGACGCCGTGGGCGGGCGCGTCGTTGATCGTCACCTGCCCGCATTCGAGGGCGCGCGCCGCCCGCCAGGCGTCCTGGAGGTCGGAGGTGAACACGGCCGAGTCGAGGCCGTAGCGGGAGCGGTTGGACAGCTCGAGCGCCTCGTCGAGGTCGGCGACCGGCG
Source organism: Acidimicrobiales bacterium (assembly GCA_035540975.1). NCBI lineage: Bacteria > Bacillati > Actinomycetota > Acidimicrobiia > Acidimicrobiales > Acidimicrobiales bacterium. The sequence continues at coordinate 8,500 of DATLFN010000107.1, read as the reverse complement.
CCACGGTGAGGACGGGGCCGAACGTCTCCTCCCACAGGATGTCGGCGTCCAGCGGCACATCGGCCAGGACGGTCGGCTCGTGGTAGGCGTCCTGTGTGCCGCCGCCCCGCAGCAGCTTCGCCCCCTTGGCCACGGCGTCCTCGACCAGGCCGGCCACCCGCTCGGCGGCCCTGGCGTTCACCAGCGGCCCCATCCTGGTGCCCTCGGCCCGGGGGTCGCCCACCGGCCAGCGATCGGCCTCCTCGACCGCCCGGCGCACGTACTCGTCGTACACGGGGCGCTCGACGAGGACGCGGCTGACGGCGTCGCAGCGCTGCCCGGCGTTCTTGTAGGCGCCCAGCACCGACTTGGTGACGGCCACGTCGAGGTCGGCGTCGTCGAGGACGATGGCCGCGCCGTTGCCCCCCAGCTCCAGGTGCATGGGCTTGGGGCCCGCCTTGGCGGCGATGCTGCGCCCGACCTCGCTGGAGCCGGTGAAGGAGATCATCGACACGTCCGGGTGCGACGCCAGCAGGTCGCCGATGTCGCCGCCCCGGCCGGTGATCACGTTGAGTACGCCGGCCGGGAGCCCGGCCGCCTCGAGCACCCGGGCGAACATGACGAGGGGGATGGGGGCGTCGGAGGGTGCCTTGGCGACCACCGTGTTCCCGGCGGCCAGGGCGGGGATGATCTTGGAGGCGGCCAGGAACAGCGGGTAGTTGAACGGTCCGAAGGCGGCCACCGTCCCCACCGGCTCCCGCAGGACCACGGCCGACTTCCCCGCCGTCTCGCCGATCCAGTCGCCCGGCAGGTACTCGCCGAAGATCTTGCGGACCTCCTCGCGCACGAGGCCCAGCCGCGCGCGTGTGGCTCCGACCTCGGACGCCGCCTGCTCGGGGGTCTTCCCGAGGTCGTTCACGATGGCACCCGCGAAGGCGTCGTGGTGCTCCTGGAGGATCGTCGCCGCGTGGGCGCAGATCTCGAGCCGGTCGGCCGCCGGCATGGACCGGAAGTTCGCCCGGCTGCCGCGGGCGGCGGCGACGGCGTCCTCGACGTCTTCGGCCGTGGCCTTGGCCGCCCGGGCGATCACCGACCCGTCGATCGGGGAGCGGACCTCGAACGTCGCGCCGTCGCCGGCGGGGACCCACTTGCCGCCCACGAACAGGTGGAGCGTGGGGATGTCCCCGGGGGCGACGGCCCCCGAGAAGAAGTCGGGGACATCGACGCGGACCTTCTCGGAGATCTGGAGGTTCATGGCACGACCTCGCGGGACGGTCGCCCGGTGCGCCCGGCGGGCGCCCCGGGCGGGGGCGGGTGACGGCTGACGTCCCCGTACTCCTTCCCGCCGCCGCGGGAGGCTCAACCGCCCCCTCGTGGTGCCGGCGCGGCCGTGCCCGGCGGGCCAGACTCTCGGCGGTGACCAGCCCGTTCGGCCCTCCGTGCCTGATCGTGAACCCGCGTGCCGGCGGGCGGGGCGCGGCTCGCTCCCTCACCAAGGTGGAGGCGGCGCTGGCCGAGCGGGGACTGGAGCACGACGTCGAGGTCACCGCCGGCCCCGGCGACGCCACCCGGATCGCCCGGCGGCGCCTGGGCGACGGCTGGCGGTTCCTGGTCGCCGTCGGCGGCGACGGCACGGTCCACGAGGTGGTGAACGGCATGACCGGCGCCGGCGCCGGCGCCCCGACCAGCGAGGGCGCCGTCCTCGGCGTGGTGGCGGCGGGCTCGGGGTGCGACTACATCCGCACGTTCGGGTTACCGTCCAGGCCCGCCGGCGCGGTGGCCCGGCTGGCCGGCGACGCGACGCGCCCGGTCGACCTCGCCCGCATCACGTACACCGATCCCGAGGGGCGCCGGGCCGAGCGGTGCTTCGCCAACATCGCCGAGGTCGGCCTCGGCGCGTCGACGGCGGCCAGGGCGGCCCGGCTGCCGCGGTGGCTCGGCCAGAGCCGCTACCTGGTCGCGTTCTGGGCCGTCCTCCCGGGCCACCGGGCGGGCGCCGCTCGCATCGAGGTCGACGGCACCGTCGCCCACGACGGGCGGGCGGTCAACGTGGTGGCGGCCAACGGCCGGTACTTCGGCGGCGGGATGCACGTCAGCCCCCGGTCCGACCCGTCGGACGGCACCCTCGAGCTGCTCGTCTTCACCGGCCCCAAGACCGACTCGTTCACGATGCTCCCCCAGGTGTACCGCGGCCGGCACGTGCCCCACCCGCGCATCGTCGAGCTGCGGGGCGGGCGGTTCCGGGTCGACTCGGCGCAGCCGCTGGACGTCGAGGCCGACGGCGAGGTGCTGGGGACGACGCCGGTGACGATCGAGGTGCTGCCGAGGGCGCTGACGCTCAAGGTGTGACCGGTCCGGCCCGGCGGCGGAGCGGCTGTCGCACGCACTGTGCGAACATGTGTTCGTGCCGGGCGAGGCCACCATCCTGCACGCCGACCTCGACTCGTTCTACGCGGCCGTCGAGCAGCGCGACGACCCCGGGCTGCGGGGCCGGCCCGTCATCGTGGGCGGCGGGGTGGTGCTGGCCGCCAGCTACGAGGCCAAGGCGTACGGCGTCCGCACCGCGATGGGCGCCCGCCGGGCCGCCGCCCTCTGCCCCGACGCGGTGGTGGTCCCGCCCCGCATGTCGGCCTACTCGCAGGCCGGCAGGGCGGTGTTCGCCGTCTTCGAGCACACCACGCCGCTGGTCGAGGGGCTGTCGGTCGACGAGGCGTTCCTCGACGTCGGTGGCCTGCGGCGTCTGGCCGGCACGCCGGCGGAGATCGCCGCCCGCCTCCGCCGCACGGTCCGCCACGACGTGGGGCTGCCCATCACCGTCGGCGTCGCCCGCACGAAGTTCCTGGCCAAGGTGGCGAGCGCGGTGGCCAAGCCGGACGGGCTTCTGGTCGTCCCGCCCGACCGGGAGCTGGCGTTCCTGCACCCGCTCCCCGTCGAGCGCCTCTGGGGGGTCGGACCGGTCACGTCGGCCAAGCTGCGGTCGCGGGGGATCGCCACCGTGGCCGAGGTGGCCGCCCTGGGGGAGGACACGCTGGTCGCCATGCTCGGCGCCGCCTCGGGCCGCCACCTCCACGCCCTCGCCCACAACCGCGACCCCCGCGCCGTGCAGGCCGGGCGGCGGCGGCGGTCGATCGGGTCGCAGCGGGCGCTGGGGTGGCGCGGTCAGTCGCCCGCCGAGGTCGACGCGTCGCTGGTGGCCCTGGCCGACCGTGTGGCACGGCGCCTCCGGGCCGCCCGGCGGGTGGCCCGCACGGTGGTGCTGCGGCTCCGCTTCGCCGACCTCACCCGCGCCGCCCGGTCCCGCACGCTGCCGTGGCCGACGGCCCACACCGAGGCCATCCTCACCACCGCCCGGTCGCTGCTCGCAGGCTCCGTCCGGCGGGTGGACCGGCCGACGCTCACCCTGGTGGGGATCGCCGTTTCCCAGCTGGAGGACGACGGCGCCGTCCAGCTGCCCCTGCCGTTCGACCGGGCGGCGGGCGGGGCGGTGGACGTCGCCGTGGACGCCGTGCGGGACCGGTTCGGCACCTCGGCCGTGACCCGGGCCGTCCTGCTCGGGCGCCATCCCGGCCTCGTCGTCCCCCTGCTCCCGGACTGACACGACGGCCCGGGCGATGACTCCGCCGCGCCCCGGCCGTCGACACAGCAGTGCCGGCGTGCGAGGGTTCGAGGGCGGTGGTGGCGCTGGTCGTCGCCGCCGGCGAACGCGCCGGCGCGCCCGACGTCGACTTCGTCGAGGCGCTGGCCCACCTGGAGCTGGCCGCCCGCCGCCTGGGGCTGGCCGTGCACGTGACGCACCGCTGCGACGAGCTGGCCGCCCTGCTCGACCTCACCGGGCTGTCCCGTGTGGTGGGCGGCTCGGGGCTACGACTCGAGGCGGGCGGGGAGCCCGAAGGCCGGGAACAGCTCGGGATAGAGGAAGTTGTGCCACCCGACGATGCGCCCGCCTGAGATCTCCAGCACCTGGAGGGCGAACGGCAGGTGGACGCCGGGGCCGGCGGGGCGGTAGCTGCCGAACGCCGGGCACCCGTTGGCCGCCGTGGCCGCCAGCCGCGACCCCTTGCAGCCGATCCCCGGCCCCGTGAGCCAGTTCGCCACCTCGACCGGTCCCTGCAGCCACAGCTCGTAGGGCGGCATGCAGAACGCGGCGTCCTCGGCGACGAGGGAGACGAGGGCGTCGACGTCGTAGCGCTGGAAGGCGTCGACGTAGCGGTCGAGGAGCTCGCGGTCCCAACCGTCGGTCGGAGCGGTGGCCGTGGCCGCGGGGTCGACCGACGCCAGCGTCGCCCGCGCCCGCTGGAGGGCGCTGTTCACGGAGACGACCGTGGTGCCCAGCAGCTCGGCGACCTCGGCTGCGTGCCACCCGAGGACCTCCCGGAGGATGAGCACGGCCCGCTGGCGGGCGGGCAGGTGCTGGAGGGCGGCGACGAAGGCCAGGCGCACGGTGTCGCGCGTGGCGGCCACCTCGGCGGGGTCGCCGTCGGGCATGACCCGGGCGTCGGGGACGGGCTGCACCCAGGCGCTCTCCGGCAGCCCCGGGGGCAGGCCGCCGCGCACCACCGACTCGGTGGTCGACGACGGGCCCAGGTCCATGGGCCGGGCCCGGCGCTGGGGACCGCGCCGCATGTCGAGGCAGACGTTGGTGGCGATCCGGTAGAGCCACGACCGCAGGGCCGAGCGGCCCTCGAAGCCGTCGATGCGCCGCCAGGCGCGCACCAGGGTCTCCTGCACGGCGTCCTCGGCCTCGAACCCCGAGCCGAGCATGCGGTAGCAGTACGCCGTCAGCTCCCGCCGGTGGCGCTCCAGGTCGGCGTCGAGGGTGCCGGCGCCCGCGGTCGCCAGGCCGTTCGCCATGGGCGGGAGCGTAGGCGCCGAGGCCGGGGAAGTCACCCCCTCCCCGAACGCGCAAAGAGCCCCTGGAACAGGGGCTCCTTGGCTCCCGGGGGGCGGGATGTCCACATTGTACCCCAGTTCCGGCGATCACGGTCATTTGGCCCATTGCCTTTGCCGCCACGCCCTCTATCTTCCGGGCCACACACATCGGGGGGCGCCGACGGGGGCGGGGGCGCAGAGAGGCCGGGCCCGGTGGCCCGGCCTCTGCTCGCGCCCCTCGCGCGCCGGGCCGGCGCCCGGCCGCGGCGCCGGCGGGGGGCTGCTTGACTGCCGGGCGTGGCCGTGGCGACCGAGACCGACCGCGCCCTGCGGGCCGACATCCGGCTGCTCATCTCGCTGCTGGGCGAGACGCTGGTGCGCCAGGTGGGGCCCGACCTCCTGGACCTGGTGGAGCAGGTCCGGGAGCTCAGCCGACGCGGCCGCGAGGACGACGGCGCCGACGAGCTGGCCACCCTCCTGTCCGCCGTCGACGAGGTGACCGCCATCCGCCTGGCGCGGGCGTTCTCGTCGTACTTCCACCTGGCCAACACGGCCGAGCAGGTGGACCGGGCCGCCGCCTTCGACCGCGCCCGCGCCCTCCACGGCAGCGCCGTGGGCCTGATGGCGGACCGGGTGGCCGCGGACCCCGAGGCGGTCAGCTGCCTGCGCGAGCACCTGGTCCGCATCGAGCTGCGCCCGGTGTTCACGGCCCACCCCACCGAGGTCGCCCGGCGGTCGGTCCTCACCAAGCTGCGCCGGGTGGGGGAGCTGTTGGAGCTGCGCAGCCGGTCCGGCGCCGACGAGCACGCCGCCATCGACCGGCGGCTGGCGGAGATCGTGGAGCTGCTGTGGCAGACCGACGAGCTCCGCCGCGAGCGTCCCACGCCGGTCGAGGAGGCGGGAACGGTCTCGTACTACCTGGACGACCTGGCCCGCCACGTCGTCCCCGACCTGGTCGAGCGCTTCACCGTGCAGCTGGCCGCCCTCGGTGCCGACCTGCCGGCCGAGGCCACCCCCGTGCGGTTCGGCACCTGGGTGGGGGGCGACCGGGACGGCAACCCCAACGTCACCCCCGAGGTCACCGTCGCCGTGCTCGCCCAGCAGCACGACCAGGCGATGCGGCTCCTGCTGTCGGCCATGGACGAGCTGATCACCGACCTGAGCTCCTCCAGCCGCATCGTGGGCGTCTCCGACGAGCTGCGGGCGAGCATCGCCGCCGAGTCGGAGGTCCTCCCCGAGGTCGTCCGCCAGTACGGCCGGCTCAACGCCGAGGAGCCGTACCGGTTGAAGGCCTCGTTCATGCGGCGCCGGCTGGCCGCAACCAGGGAGCGCCTGGCCAGCGGCCGCGTGGCCCCCCGCCCGGGCGAGTACCGGGACGCCGGCGAGTTCGCGGCCGACCTCCAGCTCATGCGCCGGTCGCTGGCCGCCCACCGCGGCGAGCTGGTGGCCGACGGCTCGGTGGCCCGTCTCGTCCGCCTGGTGAGCACCGTCGGGTTCCGCATGGCGACGCTCGACATCCGCGAGCACGCCGAGCGCCACCACCTGGCCCTGGCCGAGGCGGTCGACCGCCTGGGCGAGCTGGGGCGCCCGTACCGCTCCCTCGGGCGGGACGAGCGGTTCCGGTTCCTGGCCGGGGAGCTGCAGAGCCGCCGGCCCCTGCTCGGCCGCGCCTACGGGCTGGAGGGCGAGCCGGGCGAGGTCCTCCGGCTGTTCGTCACCATCCGCCGGGTCCTCGACCGCTTCGGCGCCGACGCCATCGACAGCTACATCGTGTCGATGACGCGTGGGCCCGACGACGTTCTCGCCGCCGTCGTCCTGGCCCGGGAGGCGGGGCTGGTCGACGTCCACGGCAGCGTCGCCCGCATCGGTTTCGTCCCCCTGCTGGAGACGGTGGACGAGCTCCGGTCGGCCGGGCGGCTGCTCGACGACGTCCTGTCCGACCCGGTGTACCGGTCCCTGGTGGCCATGCGGGGCGACTCCCAGGAGGTGATGCTCGGCTACTCCGACTCCAACAAGGAGGCGGGGATCGCCACCTCGCAGTGGGAGATCCACAAGGCGCAGCGGGCGCTGCGGGACGTGGCTGCCCGTCACGGCGTCGTGCTGCGGCTGTTCCACGGCCGGGGCGGCACCGTCGGCCGGGGCGGCGGCCCGACCCACGAAGCGGTGCTGGCGCAGCCCTTCGGCGTCCTCCAGGGGCCGATGAAGCTCACCGAGCAGGGCGAGGTCATCTCCGACAAGTACCTGCTGCCCAGCCTCGCCCGTCACAACCTGGAGCTGGCGCTGTCGGCCGTCGTCGAGGCCACCGTCCTGCACCGCACCTCGCGCCTGGACTTCGCCCTGCTCGACCGCTGGGACGCCACCATGGACGTCGTCTCGGCGGCGGCGGGCGACGCCTACCGGGTGCTGCTCGACACCCCCGGCTTCCCGTCGTACTTCTCGGCGTCGACGCCCGTCGAGGAGCTGAGCGAGCTGAACATCGGCTCCCGGCCCGCCCGCCGGGTGGGGGCGGGCGGCGGCCTCGAGTCGCTGCGGGCCATCCCGTGGGTCTTCGCCTGGACCCAGTCCCGCCAGATCGTCCCGGGGTGGTTCGGGGTCGGCTCGGGGCTGGCCTCCGCCCGCGCCCGGGGCGGCGGCCCGACCCTGTCGGACATGTACGAGGGGTGGCACTTCTTCCGCACGTTCGTGTCCAACGTGGAGATGGTGCTGTCGAAGGTCGACCTGCGGATCGCCCGGCGCTACGTCGAGCGCCTGGTGGACCCGTCGCTGCACCACCTGTTCGACGCCATCGCCGGGGAGTTCGACCGGACGGTGGAGGAGGTGCTGGCCGTGACCGGGCAGTCCAGCCTGCTGGAGCGCCAGCCGTCGCTGAAGCGGACGTTCGAGGTCCGCGACCTCTACCTCGACCCGATCAGCCACCTCCAGGTGAACCTGCTGTCGCGGTGGCGGCAGGGTGAGGGCGACCCCGACCCCATGCTGCGCCGGGCCCTGCTGCTGACCATCAACGGCATCGCCGCCGGCCTCCGCAACACCGGCTGAGGCCCCGCCTTAGAACAACGTGCACGGCCGCGACGCGTTCACCGTTGTGCTGCCTCCCTCGTCGGCCTTCGGCCGTCCAAGTTGTTCTGCGGCGGTCCCTGACGAGCTCGGGGACGGCGGGGCAGCGCCTCCGCCGATGGCGCTGCCCCTCCGCCGTTGCCGCCCCCTGGGGCCGGTCCCCCACCGCGACCGGCCTGTCGGTGCTGCTGGTGGTGACGGTCTGCGTCTAGGGGCGCAGACCTCCCACGTCGGGAATGGTCGTCGGGACCGTCGAGACGCCCGGTCCGGGAAGCGGCCGCCCGCCGCCGGAGAGCCCATCGGTGAGCGTGTCGGTGGCGGGCGGCAGCGTCACCGGAGGCGCGGTAGGCGTGGCGGGCGCCGGCACGGCGCCGGTCGAGGGCGGCACGGCCACGTCGGCCGCCGGTGCCTCCACCCCGGGCGCCCCGGTGGGCGCGCCCGCCGTTCCCGGCCCGCCTGCCGGGACCGACGGCGGCGCGTGGCCGGCAGGCGGCGCCTGGCCGGCCCGGTCGAGCCCGGGCTCGCCGGGCCGCCCACCGCCAGCGCCCCCTCCGTGCCCCTGTCCGCCGCCCCCGGCCTCGTCGGCGATCTCGGGCCC
>DATLFN010000106.1 GCA_035540975.1 Acidimicrobiales bacterium | reverse complement strand
GTGTCGGCGGGCGGCGAGTCGGCCGGGGTGGTCCGCCACCTTCAGGGCGCCGGCACGGAGGCCGACGACGTCCCCGACGCCGGGCTGGGCGCGGCGGTGGCGTCGGCCGGGCTGGTGCTGCTGGAGGCGTCGGCCGCCGGGCCCGAGCGCTTCGCCGGGGTGGCCGGATCGCTGGCCGCCGCCGCCGTCGGGCGCGCCGCCGGCGTCCCCGTGTGGCTCGTGGCCGGGGTGGGCCGGGCCCTGCCCGCCGCCTTGTGGACCGCGCTCGAGGCGCGCCTCGAGCGGTGGCCGGCGCCGCCCTGGCACCGCGGCACCGAGGTCGTGCCCCTGGCCCTGGTCGACCGGGTCATCGGGCCGGCCGGGCCCCGCCCGCCCGATGCCGCCGGTTCCGCCGGCGGCTGCCCGGTGGCCCCCGAACTGCTCAAGCTCCCCGGATGACCCGGGGCCCCTTGTGACGCCGCGGGTGGTGGTGTACCTCTTTGGTGTCGGTACCGGTTCGGCGGCCCGCCCGCTGGTCGCCGTGCGCGGTTTGGTGGTTGCTGCGCCGGTTCGCGGCTGCTGTGGCATTGGCGCCGGATCGGGGTAGGCTGGAAGAACGAGTTCGTGGGGCGGGGTACTCGAACGGGAGGGAACGTCGGGGTGGTTGTCGAGCGGAGTGCTCGGATCGGAGAGGAGGACGGAGTCCGTCTGTACCTCAACGACATCGCCCGGCACCCGCTCCTCACCAAGGCGGACGAGGCGGAGCTGGCCGGCAAGATCCGGCTCGGCCGTGAGGCGGCCGCCGAGCTGGCATCGGGCACCGACGACGCCCTGAACCGCCAGATCGAGCTGCGCAGGGCCATCCAGGAGGGCGACGAGGCGTCCACCCGCTTCGTGAAGTCGAACCTGCGCCTCGTGGTCTCCATCGCCAAGACGTACCGGGCCTCGGGCCTGCCCCTCCTCGACCTCATCCAGGAGGGGAACATGGGCCTCATCCGGGCCGTCGAGCGCTTCGACGCCACCCGGGGCTTCAAGTTCTCCACCTACGCGACGTGGTGGGTCCGCCAGGCCATCACCCGGGGCATCGCCAACACCAGCCGCACCATCCGCCTGCCCGTCCATGCCGTCGACCAGCTGCTGCGGGTGCGCAAGGCGGTCGTGGCGTTCGAGCAGGCCCACGGCCACCCGCCGGCACCGATCGAGCTGGTCGACCAGCTGGCCATGCCCATCTCGAAGATCGAGGAGCTGCTGCCGTACCTGGTGGACCCCGTGTCGCTCTCCGAGCCGCGCGGCGAGGCGGGCGACACCGAGCTGGGCGAGCTCGTCGTCGACACGGCCACCCCGTCGCCCGACCAGGCCGCCCTGGCCACCATGCTGCCCACCCAGGTCGCCGAGCTGCTGGCCCGGCTCGACCCCCGGGAGCGGGAGATCCTCTCCCTGCGCTACGGCCTCGACCGGGGCGAGCCCCGCACCCTGGCCGAGGTGGCGGCGCGCTTCGGCGTGAGCCGGGAGCGCATCCGCCACATCGAGGGCAAGGCCATCGCCAAGCTCCGCGACTTCTCGGGCTCGAGCCTCCGCGACCTCATCTCCGCCTAGGCCGGCGGGTTCGCCCGGCCTGCCCAACCTGTAGCGGGAACGACCCGGATTCGAGTCGTTCCGACGACAGGTCCGGACCAGCCCGCTTCCGGGCCGAGCGGCCGAAATAGCCTCGGGCGGTGAGCCGGCGCGCCGAGATCCGCCTGACCGACGCCGAGGTCGAGGAGTTCCTCCGGGAGCCGCACCACCTCCACGTGGCCACCATCGCCAGGGACGGGCGGCCCCACCTGGTCACCCTCTGGTACGGCCTGGTGGACGGGTCGGTCGTGCTGTGGACGTACGCCCGGTCCCAGAAGGTGGTGAACCTGCGCCGCGATCCGCGCGTGACGTGCCTGGCCGAGTCGGGCCGGTCCTACGACGAGCTCAAGGGCGTGGAGCTGGTCGGCCACGGGGTCATCCTGGAGGACCGCGAGGCCGTCCTGGCCGCCGGGCGGAGCGTGTTCGACCGGTACCAGGGCCCGTACACCGAGGCCGACCGGCCGCGCCTGGAGAAGATGAGCGCCAAGCGGGTGGCGGTGCGCATCGAGGTGGAGCGGGTGGTCTCGTGGGACCACGCCAAGATGGCGGCGCCCGCCTGATCGCCGGCGGGCGGTACCTTTGCGGGGCAGGGCGCACGCGGGGGGAACACGGTGGGAGCACGATCGGCGGTCCGGCGGGCGGTGCTGGCCGCGGCGGTGGTGGCCGCCGGGATGGGGCCGGCTTCCCCGTCCGCCCGCGCCCAGGCGGCGGGCGACGGCTACCGGCTCCTCGCCGCCGACGGCGGTGTGTTCGCCTTCGGACCGGCCGCCTTCCGGGGCTCGGCGGGTGCCGTGCGGCTGGCGTCGCCTGTGGTGGGCGGCGCCGCCACGCCCGCCGGTGACGGCTACTGGCTGGTCGCCGGCGACGGCGGGGTCTTCGCCTACGGCGACGCCCGGTTCGCGGGGTCGACCGGCGGCCTGCGCCTGAACGCTCCGGTGGTCGGCATGGCGGCGACGCCGACGGGAGCCGGCTACTGGCTGGTGGCCGGCGACGGCGGCGTCTTCGCCTTCGGCGACGCGCGGTTCGCGGGGTCGGCGGCCTCCCTGTCGCCTCGCCCCGTCGTCGTGGGCATCGCCGCCACCCCGACCGGCCGCGGCTACTGGGTGGCGGCCGCCGACGGGTCGGTGTTCGCCTTCGGCGACGCCGCCTTCCTCGGCTCGGCCGCCGGCCGCACCGGCGGCTCGCCCGTCGTCGGGATGGCGGCCACCCCCGACGGGACGGGGTACGTGGTCGCGACCGCCGCCGGCGGCGTCGTCCCGTTCGGGACGGTGACGGCCGCCGGCTCGCTGGCGGGCCGCCCGCTGGCGGCGCCCGTCGTCGGCGTGTGGCTCGCCGGCGGAGGCGGCTACCGGCTGGTGGCGGCCGACGGCGGCGTGTTCGCCTTCGGCCCCGCCGCCTTCGAGGGGTCCATGGCCGGGCGGCGCCTCCGCGCCCCGGTGGCCGCCATGGTGGGCGGCGCCGGCCAGGGCGAGTCGCTCCACCCCGGCACCTACGCCGAGCCGTCGGACAACGGCGCCTTCGTCACCCTCCAGGGCGGCACCGTGACGGAGGCCGGTTCGGCGCTCCGCCAGGGCGCCTCGCCCGAGCGGCTGGGGTTCACGGTCGGGTGGTCGCCGTTCGACGGCCGGGCCTCGGCCCGGTTGCACAACAGTTCCGCCGTACCGCTCGATCTGCCCGGCGGCCTGCGGGCCACCGTGCGGATCACGAGGGACGGGACGCCCTGGCGGGAGCTGGTCGTCTCCGACCCGTCCGTGCGCACGCTGGCGCCCGGCGCGTCGGTCTCGGCGGTCGGCCCCGGCGTCGCCCCTCCGGACGGCGACGGCTCCTACGCCTACGAGGGCGGCACGGTGGTCGTCGTCCCCTGACGCCGCAAGGGGCGAACCTGTGGTGGAAACGACCCGCATCACTCCGGCCCGTTCTGGCGGCGGAAAGGGGCGCTATGCGCCCCCTTCTGCCGCCGGAGCTCTTTGCCGGGCGTGCGGGTCGTTTCCGCGACAGGTGGGGAGGCGGGCCCGAGCCGGGCCCGGCACCGGTCTCCTAACGTGGCGTGCGGCGGAGGCGCGGCGGGACGTCCCCGGTGACGCCGCCGCCCCGTGGGAGCCGTGCGCCTGCGCCGTGAATCGACCATCGACGCCGTCATCCCGGCGAGGGACGAGGCCTCCACCGTGGGCGCCGTCGTCGCCGCCTGCCGGAGGTGCCGGCACGTGCGCGAGGTCATCGTGGTGGACGACGGGTCGAGCGACGCCACCACCGAGCGGGCCCTTGCCGCCGGCGCCAAGGTGCTGCGCCGCCCGGGCTCGCGCCCCGGTGGGGACGGCGGCTCCAAGGCACTCGCCATGGAGGCGGGCGTCGAGCTGAGCGACGCCGACGCCATCCTCTTCGTCGACGCCGACCTCGTCGGCCTCACCAGCGACCACCTCGACGCCATCTGCCGCCCGTACGTGGAGGGGCGGGCGACCATGTCGCTCGGCATCTTCGACTACGGGATCTGGAACCCGCTGGTCCTCCGGTTCCCGCCGACGTCGGGGGAGCGCGTCGTGCCCCGCTGGGTGTTCGATGCGGTACCGCCGCACAAGCGGCAGGGCTATCTCATCGAGATCATGCTCAACGAGGTCGTCACCGAGGCTCGCATGCCGTGCACGGCCCGGGTGATGCACGGCGTCACCCACCGCACCAAACGGGAGAAGTTCGGGTGGTGGGAGGGCACCCGCCGGTCGTGGGAGATGTTCCGGGCCCTGTGGGCGCTGTGGGGGGTGTGCCGCAAGCGGACGTACTGGTTCTACCTGCGGGACCTCACCGTCGAGGGCTGAGCCGGCGCCACGTGTTTCCGGGCCGCGCGGAATCGGGAACCGTTGAGGTCGACGCTCCGTTCGGCACCTCCAGCACCGAGGGCCGGGCGAGCGGGGAATTCGACCCAGAAGGAGACGACCGACATGGACGCACTATCGCTTCTCACCGCCGACCACAACCGGGCCCGGGGCCTGTTCACGCGGTTCCAGAGCGCCGAGGAGAGCGGCGACACGGCGCAGATGACGGAGCTCGCCTCCACGATCCTCGCCGAGCTCGAGGTCCACGCCACCATCGAGGAGGAGATCTTCTACCCGACGGTCAGCGAGGCGTCGGAGGAGATCCACGACCTCGTCACCGAGGGCATCGAGGAGCACCACGTCGTCAAGCAGCTGGGCGAGGAGGTCAAGGCCATCTCGCCCGAGGACGAGACGTGGGCCGCCAAGATGAAGGTGATGATCGAGAACGTCGAGCACCACGCCGAGGAGGAGGAGAGCGAGCTCTGGCCGCTGCTGCGCAAGGCGCTGGACACCTCGGCGCTGGCCGAGCTGGGCGACCGCCTGGAGGCCCGCAAGGCCGAGCTGGGCGCGCCGACGGCAGCCGACAAGGAGCACCTCACGACCGAGGAGCTCAAGGCGCTGGCCAAGGAGCAGGAGATCCCGGGCCGCTCGTCGATGGACCGCGAGGAGCTGGTCGCCACCGTCGGCCTCAAGTAGTCGGCGGGGCGGCGGCGCCCCGCGGAGCGGACGAGTGGGCCGGCCCGGTGCCGGCCCACTCGGCTGCCGGGTGGCGGCGCGCCGCCGCCGGCGCCGCTCGGCGGCTCAGCCGCGGCGGACGGTCCCGACGTCGATGAGCGTGGGCGACGCCAGCAGGTCGCCGGGGGTGACGAAGTTCGCCTCGATGGCGGGGCGGAGGAGCCCGGTGATGAGCCCTCGTGCCGCGGCGGGCCCGACCGTGGCGGCGCTGAGACCGAACGCCGGCGGTCCGTCGGAGGTGGCGTCCGCCAGCGCCGCACCGAAGCCGACGAGCGAGCCCACCAGCTCCTCGTCCGTCGGTCCGGCGCCCACGTCGGGCGAGAAGGACGGCGGCGGCAGCGGCGGCATGTCCTCGCCACCGGCCCTGCCGCTCTCCACCGCCCACGCCGCCAGGATCGGCGCCAGCTCCAGCTCGGCCCGCTCGTCGGCCAGCGCCGGGTCGCCCGCCGACGGCGCCCCGAAGCTCACCGGCTCGGCCGCCGCCGACTCCAGCACGTCGTCGGGTTGGACGAGGGCCCACTCGGCCAGGCTCGTCGCCTCGGCGTCGAAGGCGGTGTCACCGACGGGGATGAGGAGCCGGTAGCGGTCGGCCGGGTCGGCCACCGCCTCGGCGTACACCCGGTAGACGAACTCCGAGCAGATCATGGACCGGGCCCCGCCGCGGTCGACGAAGGCGTTCAACGCCGCTGCGCCATGGTCGAGGACCGAGCGGAGCATCCTCCTGGCGATGCCGGTGAGCCGCAGCCTGCGCGTGCTCGCCAGCAGGGCCAGGAGGACGATCTGTTGATAGGCGTAGGGGCGACCCTCGTCGAGGTAGGTCGACGCCACCGTGAGGACCGGTCCCGGATCGGGGTCGGTGTGGCGCCGCACCCGCATGTACCGGTTCGACTTGGTCGCCGTCTCGATGAGCGTCCGTTGGAGGCCACGGCCACCGGCCTCCCCCAGGGTCGTGGAGTCCAGGGCGATGGCCGCGTGGTTCACGTCGGTCCCGTCGAACGCCCTGATCGCCCACGAGACGAAGCCGCCGCCCCGGAAGAGCAGCACGTCCCCGGCCCGCACCTCGACGCGGTCATCCATGGCGCCCGCCTCCGGTCGTCGGTCGTCTCCCGGAAGGGTCGCGCCGGGGATCGGGCATGTCCAGCCCTTCGCGACAAAGCGATCGGGAGCCGCCAAAGGGTCTTGACACGACGAGAGGGGCATGTTCCGCTTGGGTCCCGCGGCGAGGGTGCTCGAGGGGGAGCGATGAGCGAAGCCAGCGACCAGCCGGTCGACCGCCTCCACGACGCGAGCGGCGACGAGCAGGCCCTCAAGATCGAGGCCGACCTGCTGGCCGAGGGCGACAACGCCCTCCAGGACGGCGATCCCGAGGACCAGCCCGACCAGCAGCCTCCTCCGAGCTTCCGCATCCCGGGATCGCAGATCGACCGCGTGATCGCCCGCTTCGAGACCCAGGTCGGCGTGGAGGAGTCGCCGCCCGGGAGCAACCGCACCCCGTACACGGAGTGGTACGGGCTGGTCGGCCCGTGGTGCGCCATGTTCGTGAGCTGGTGCTTCGCCATGGAGGGGAACCCGCTGGCGGCGAGCACGTCGAAGGGCTTCGCCTACACCCCGTCCGGCGCCCAGTGGTTCAAGAAGCAGGGTCGCTGGACAACCGACCCGGCCCGGGGCCACGTGGTGTTCTTCGACTTCCCCGGCGACGGCGTCGACCGCATCTCCCACGTGGGGGTGGTCACGGCCGTCTCCGGCGACGGGAGCATCGAGACCATCGAGGGGAACACCGACGAGAAGGGCGGCCGCACCGGCGGCAAGGTGATGCGCCGGCGGCGCAAGGTCGGCATCGTCGGCTACGGCATCCCCGCCTACGTCGACGCCGGGTTCGACACCGAGGCCGCCGATCCCCTCCCCCCACCCGCCCCGCCCCAGCACTTCCCGGAGGAAGGCATGACGAACCACACGTTGACCATCCAGCTGGACGCCAACGGCAACGGCTACAACGACCTGGCCGGCGTGCCCGTCTCCAGGATCGCCTCCGTGGTGGTCCAGGGCCCGAATCCCCAGGCCCAGGGGAGCTACGCCCGCGGCTTCCACGATCCCGAGGTCACCGACGCCGGCGGCTCGGCCCGGGTGGTGCTGAAGGCGACGGCCCCGGGGAAGGCGACGGTCGCCGTCTCCGTGTGGGCGGTCGACTAGTCGGCCCGCCCGCTCCCGGCGAACGCCCCGTGCCCGATCGAACCGGGGGCGGCGGTGGGTGAGCGGATCCTCGGCAACGGGATCAACCCCGACACGGGCGAGTACGTGGCCGCCGTCGAGCTCGACCGGCTGGGCGAGCTCCTGCTCGCCGTCCCCGGCGACGAGCGCCGGGAGCGGTACCTGGAGATGCGCGGGGACCGGTCGCCGACGTTCGGTCTCCCGTTCGACGTCGACCCTCTCGACGTCGCCAGCGCCGGGTGGTGCGCCGTGTTCTCCGTCGAGGAGGACGACGCCGTCCGCCGGGCCGTCGCGCCGCTGCTCGAGCACCGCCGGGCCCAGGTGAAGGAGGACCGGTTCAAGGTCCTCGACCACCGCCCGGGCGAGGACTTCTTGTCGTGGCTCGGGCGCAACGGGGCCCACCCGGGGTCACCCGAACCGACCCGGGTGCCGTACTACGTGCTGCTGGTGGGGCCGCCGACGCGGATCCCCTTCGAGTTCCAGTACCTGCTCGACGGCGAGTACAGCGTGGGCCGGCTGTGCTTCGACGAGCCCGACCACTACCGCCGCTACGCCGAGAGCGTGGTCGCCCACGAGGAGGCGCCTCCCGCCACGGTGCCGCCCCACGCCGTGTTCTTCGGGACGAACCACCTGGGGGACCGCGCCACGAACATGAGCTCGTCCCTGCTGGTCGGGCCCCTGGCCGGTGGCTACGAGGGCAAGGCGCCGATCGTCGAGCGCTACGGCGGCACGTGCTCGTCGACGGTGGGCGACGCTGCCCGGCGGGACGCGCTGCTGGACGTCCTCTCGGGCAGGGGCACCGCCGGCGGCCGGCGGCCGTCGCTCCTGTTCACCGCCACCCACGGCCTCGGCGGCCTGCCGCCCGGTGACCCGCGCCAGCGGGCGCAGCACGGGGCGCTGCTTTGCCAGGACTGGACGGGGGGACCGGTCGACGTCGCCAACCAGACCGTCACCGCCGCCGACGTGGAGGACGCCGACGTCCACGGGATGGTCGCCTTCTTCTTCGCCTGCTACGGCGCGGGCACACCCGACCGGGACGAGTTCCCGTCGCTGGCCGGCGGCGAGCGACCGAGGATCGCCGACGAGCCCTTCGTCGCCGCCCTGCCCAACGCCCTCCTGGCCGCCGAGCGGGGTTCGGCCCTCGCCGTCATCGGCCACGTGGAGCGGGCGTGGGGGTACTCGATCACCGATCGGGCCGGCGTCAACCTCCAGGCGTTCGAGAACGCCCTCGGCCAGATCGTCGTCGGGCGACCGGTCGGCGCGGCCCTGGGCGACTTCAACGACAAGTACGCCGCCCTGTCCACCAACCTGGCGTCGCTGCTGCGGGAGATGGAGTACGGGCTGAACGTGGCGCCGTCCAAGCTGGCCGCCCTGTGGACCGAGCGCAACGACGCCCAGAACTTCGTCCTGCTGGGCGACCCCGCCGTCCGGCTGCGGACCGCCCGCTGACCCCACTCCCGCTTCCCCGCAACGCCCGGTGTCCGCCGGCGGTCAGGCGCCGGCGGCCGGCCACGCCTCCCGGTCGAGGTCGGCCGCCATGGCCGCCGTGAGGGTCTCCGCCTCGCGGGCGAACTGGCGGCGGTACCGCGTGTTGCCGCTCGTGAGCTTGCGTTCCGACGGCTCGGGCGCCAGCAGGGCGTCGACCACCTCGCCCAGCCGGTCGGCGACCGACGCGGCGGCGGGCGCCACCGGCGGCTCGGCCCCGGCGGCCCGCCAGAACGGCTCCCAGAAGCGGGCCACCGCCGCCAGGCCGGCGTCGGCTTCCTCGCCGCGGCCCGACGACACCAGCTGGCCGAGGCGGGCGGCGACGCGGCGCTTCATCTCCCGGTACAGCGTCAACGCGTAGATGTCGGGTGGGTGGGCCGAGCTCTGGAGCCGGTAGGCGTAGAAGGTGGCCGCCGCGTACCGCCCGAAGGCGGCGGCCGGGGCCCCGCGCTCCCACTCGACGTCGGCCTCGATGCGGTAGAGGTTGGCGCGCAGCTCCACGTCGAGCTCCCGCCGGGGGTGCTCGAGGTCGGTGGCCAGCGCCCCCCGCCACTGCGCCTCGGCTTCGTCGAGGCGCCCGCGGTCGAGCTCGAGGTCGGCCCAGGCGTAGCGGCCCCACGCGACCTCCCACCACTCACCGCCCTGCCCGAGCAGGTCCAGCGACTCCCGGTAGCTCGCCGCCGCGTCGTCGAACCGGTCCAGGTAGCGGTGGCACTGCCCGACGAACTGGGCGGTGATGGCGCGGACGTGGCGCCGGTCCTCGCCGCCCACCCCCGCGCCGGAGTCGTCGAGGCCGGCGAGCGCACGGGCGTCCAGCAGGCGACGGAGGGCCGACGACCAGTCGCCCCGGCCCCGCTTGTCGGGCCCGAGCGGGTAGGCGCGGGCGAAGCCCGTCATGGCCTCGTACCACCGGCGGTCCTCGGCGTCCTCGCACCGGTCGCGCGCCCACTCCACCAGGAGACGGTCGCCGTACTCGAAGCGGACGTAGGAGCCCCACCACCAGAAGGCGTCGAAGAACAGGCCGGTGTAGGCGAGGCGGGCGGCGACGCGGTCCTCCAGCCGGGACAGGTGGAACAGGTAGCGGGCCTTGGACTCCTGCCAGTCCGGCTGCTCGAATCGGTACCAGCACAGCGTCTGCTCCTGGTTGGTCTCCTCGTACGCCCGCAGCCACTGCCGGAAGTGCTCGGCGACCCGGCCGTGGACGGCCAGGCGCACCTCGGGGGCCAGGGCGTCGAACTTCGACACGGCGTAGTCGCGGACGAGCGGCTGGAGCTCGAACACGGCGCGACCCGGCTCGTCCACCAGCGAGAGCTCGGTGAGGGCCCGCAGGTCGCGCGAGGCGGTCGCCGGGTCGACGCCCCACGCCGCCGCCACCGCCGCGAGCGTGAGGCCCCCCGGAGCGAACGCGCCGAGCGCGGCGAAGCGGTCCCGCCGGCGGTCGTCGAGGGCCCGCTCGTAGGTGGTGTCGAAGATGGCGCGCACGGGACGGTCGCGCGGCCCGAGGTCGAGGCGGCGCGACTCCAGGTCGCTCAACACGTCGTCGATCGTCACGCCCGCCTCGAGCTCCTTGGCGACGAGGCGGGCGGCCAGCTCCAGGGCGAGGGGCATCCGGCCGAGCAGCGCCGCCATCCGGGGCAGCGCGGCGGCCCCCTTCGGGCCCAGCACGTCGCCGACCAGGTGGCGCAGCAGCGACACGGCGGCGTCGTCCGACAGCGGGCCGAGGGGGACGTGGCGGGTCCCCGGCTCGTCAGCCAGCTGCTCGTCGACGGTGGTCACCACCAGGCCGCAGTCGCGGAAGCGGAACAGGTCCACCGTCTCGCAGTCGGCGGCGTCGTCGACGAGGACGAGCAGCCGGGCCCGCCGGCCCTGGAGCAGCGAGCGGACCATGGACACCCGTGAGGTCACCACGTCGTGGTCCGCCACGCTGCGGCCGAACACGCGGGCGACGTGCTCCAGCGCCGTCATGACGTCGGTGGCGTTGAGGTCGAAGTAGACGGTGCCGTCGGGGAAGGCCGCCTCCACCTCGGGGCTGGCGGCGAAGGCCTCCACGAGCGCCGACTTGCCCACGCCGGGCATCCCGGAGACGACGGCGACCCGGCGGTCGTCGGTCGGGAGCACGGCCTGGCGCACCTGTTCCAGCTCGCGGTCGCGCCCGCGGAAGGTGGCGGGGGGCGCCTTGGCCTCGCGCGGCACCACGGCGGCCGGCGCCGGCTCGGGCGGGGCGTCGACGAGGGGCACCTTGCGCTCCTGGTGGTGCAGCCAGCCGACGTCGAGGGCGAACCGGAAGCGCTGCGCCCGCTCGTCGAGCGCCCTCCGCCCCGCCGTGCGGGCCTTCTCGAACGTCAGGTGCCCGCCGTCGCCGCCTTGTCCGGCGTGGGCGTCGGCGGCGTGGGCCAGCCGGGCGAACCCGGTGCACTCGACGGCGACGTAGCTCCCCGAGTCGACCTGCTCCACCAGGCTCTCGAGCCCGCTGCGGCCGGTGAGGACCCCGTCCGGGAACAGCCCACGGTCGGCGCTGGCGTGCACGTCCGCCGCACCGCGGGACAGCGACACGAGGGCGACGGCGTGGTCGTCGAACGCCACCACCACGGGCAGCAGGCCGTTGCCCAGGGCGAGGCCGGCGAACAGCACCGTCAGGTCGAGGGCGTCGCCGGCCTGGCCCGCCCCGAGGAGCTGTTCCGACGTCCGGACCTCCCGGAGCGGGTCGTCCTCCCCGTGGGGCCGGCCGGCGAAGGTCAGCTCCCGCCTGGAGAGGGCGTCGTAGACGGCCCTCACCGTCTCCAGCCGGGCATCGGGACGCTCGTCGAGGTCGTAGCTCGGGCGCCCGAGCGTGAGCCAGCGCCGGGCGTCGGGCGTGACGAAGCACGCCAGGTCCGCCGGCGCCGAGACCGCCCACCGCGGCCGGGGCCGAGCCTCCTCCGACGGTGCGGTCCCCCGCTCCTCGTCGGGCACGTACCACAGGCGCCCGCTCTTGAGCCGCATGTAGAGCACCGGCATCCACCAGTCCGCGTTTCCCCGGACCTTGCCCCGGGCGACGGCGACGGCCCGGTCGATCTGGCCGTCGCTGCCCAGCTCGGCGAAGAAGGCGGGCATGAAGCGCTCCACCGTCGCCATGGTGACGTTGCCCTGCATGGCGACGACGGCGGGGACGCCGATGTCGGCCAGGCGGGGACCGAGGCCGGCCAGGGCGCCGCCGTCGGCCGCCGTGCCGCCGTGCCCGCTCTGGCACGACGCCAGGACCACCAGCCGGGGCAGGCGGGGCAGCTCCCGCAGGCGGGCGACCAGGTCGGCACCGGGCACCCGCACCACGGACCCGTCCGCCGCTTCCAGCAGGAGCTGGGGCTCGCCCGAGGCGACGAACCCGTGGCACACGAGGTAGAAGACGTCGGGCCTGGCCCGGAGGGCGTCGACGATGGAGTCGAGGCCGGCCGTCCCCGCCGACGCCAGCTCCACCAGGCGCATCCCGCGCAGGCTGGCCCGGGCCCGCCCCAGCTCGCCGGCGACGTCGACCGGCGCCAGCGGCGGGTTGCCCCACGACTCGATGCCGCGCGGGTCGGCGACGGCCACCACCGCGTCGAGGCCGGCCCGAGGGGCCGGGGTCACCCGCCGCCAGTCGGCCGTGCTCAGGTAACGCGAGAACAGGATGTTCTCGTTGGTGAGCAGCCGGTCGCCGGTGTCGGGGTCCCGGAGCGTCTCCCAGCGCAGCTGGTGCAGCGGATCGGCGCTGGCGGCGACGAAGAGCCGTACCCGCAGCGGCACGCCGTTGGTCTCCGCCTCCTGGCGCGCTCGTGCGAACGCGGCACCGACGTCGGATGCGAACAGTCGGCGGGTGAGGGCCAGCCCGTACTCCTCGGTCCCGAGGGCCACGGACTCGGGCGCGGGCACGTCGCCGAGGTCGACGGGCACGTCCTCGGCCAGGCGGACGTCGCCGTCGCTCCCGGCCGGGCTGAAGCGCAGGTCGACGGCGGCGGTGCCGCCGCCCCGCCGGCGCAGGACGATCTCGAGCTCGGCGTCCGCCGCCGCCGTCCACGGTGCGCTGCCCGGCCCCACTACCGACGGCCCCTGTCTCGGCAAGGGTGGGGGGCGGCGAACCCGTGCCCGGGGTGCCCGGTGTGGGCCATGGGGCCGACGTTATGCCTCGGCGACCGGCGGCGGGAGGTCGGAAGTCGGAAGGCGGGAGGCGGGCTCAGCGGTAGGCGCTGGCCTGGATGCCGTACAGCTCGGCGTACTGGCCGCCCCGGGCCATCAACTGGGCGTGGCTGCCGAACTCGACCAGGCGGGAGCCGTCGAGCACGACGATGAGATCGGCCATCCGCACGGTGCTGAAGCGGTGGGAGACGAGGATGGTGATCGCCCCCGCCCCGTCGCCGGGGCCCCGCCGCCGGGTCGCCGCCGCGTAACGCTCGAACAGGGCGTGCTCCGTCTCGGCGTCGAGCGCCGCCGTCGGCTCGTCGAGGACGAGCAGGAGCGGCTCCTCGCGCATGAAGCCGCGGGCCAGCGCCAGCTTCTGCCACTGGCCGAACGACACCTCGACGCCGCCCGGCCACGTGGGCCCCAGCTGGGTGTCGAGGCCGCCGGCGAGGCGGGCCACGTCGTCGGCGGCGCCCGCCTCCTCCACCGCCCGCACCACGGCCGGCTCGTCGTCGAGACGGGGCACGTCGCCCACGCCCACCGACCGGCGGGCGGGGAGCTCGAAGCGGAAGAAGTCCTGGAAGGCGCCGGCCAGGCGGGACCGCCACTCTTCGGCCGCCATGCCCGCCAGCGGCGCCCCGTCCACCAGGATGCGACCCGACGCCGGCTCGTAGAGCTTGCACAGGAGCTTGACCAGGGTGCTCTTGCCGGCGCCGTTCTCGCCCACCACGGCGACCACGGCACCGGCGGGCAGGGTCAGCGACACGTCGTCGAGGACCAGCCGGTCGGCGCCCGGGTAGGCGAACGAGACGTGCTCGAGCGCGATGCCGGTGGTGAGCCGTTCGGGCACGGGTTGGTCGGCTGCCGCCCGCGACGACGCCGCGTAGTCCTCCAGCCACGCCAGCCGCCGGGATCCGTCCAGCCAGATGCCGCGCAGGAAGCCGATCTCGCCCACCGTGGCGCTGACGTAGGACGACAGCCGGGAGCCGGCGGCGAGCACCAGCAGGACGTCGCCGGGCGGGGCTTCGATCCCCGACGCCACGAACACGACGGCGCCCACGTAGGCGCCGCCGAACACCGCCCAAGCGGCGGCGTGCCACAGGGCGCTCCTCCACCGCGCCGCGCCGACGGGGCCGTACCAGCGCTCCCATTCCTCCCGCCGCCGGGTCGCCAGCCGGGGCCCGATGCCGGCGACGCGCACCTCCTTGCCGGGCGCCGCCGTGGTGGCGGTGAGGAACAGGTGGCGGGCCAGCCGGTCGAACGGCGCCGCCCGCTCCTCCACCCGGCGCTCGATCCCGGGCCGCCACGTCGACGACGCCACGGTGGGCAGGGCGAACACGGCCAGGAGCGCCAGCGCCGGGTGGATGGACACGAGCAGGGCGATGGTCACGGCGAGCCGCAGGACCCACCCGGCCGTGGTGAACAGCGACATGTAGAGATGGTCCAGCACGAACACGTGGTTGCGGAGGACGGCCAGGCGGTCGAGGAGCTCCGGGCGCTCCTGGTGGGCGATGGTCGCCACCGACGCCTGGAGCCGGGCGACGTGGGTCTCCAGCACGATGGTGATCCGGTCGCGGAAGCGCCGCTGGACCCGGACGCCCACGACCCGCAGGAACCACATGCCGGTGGCCGAGCCGCCGAGCCCGAGGGCGGAGAGCGTGACCAGCCGGCGCTCGCCCTCCAGCACGCCCTCGCCCAGCAGCTTCAGCCACAGGGCCATGAGCGCGTCGGGCAGCGCCGCCAGGAGGGCGAGGGCGAGCGACGCCACGAGCAGGGCGCGCTCGTGGCGCCAGCCGATGCCGAGCATCCGGCCCATGGACCGGAGGGCGGGGGGGAGGTCGTCGACCTCGGGCGCCCGCCGGTCGGCGGGCGACCCGTCAGCCGAGGGCTTCATACGCCGCTCCCTCCTCGTCGGTGCCCTCGAACCGCGAGGCCTGGAGGTCGAACATCGTGCGGTAGCGGCCGCCCAGCGCCACGAGCTCGTCGTGGGGGCCCAGCTCGACCACCCCCCCGTGCTCCAGCACGCAGATGCGGTCGGCGTGGCGGACGGTGGAGAAGCGGTGGGACACGAGGACCGTGGTCGCCCTGCGGGTGGCGGCCAGGACCCGGTCGAAGATCTCCGCCTCGCCCCGCACGTCGAGCTGGGCGGTGGGCTCGTCCAGCAGGACCAGCCCGGCGCCCTGGTGGACGGCGCAGAGGGCCCGGGCCAGGGCGACCCGCTGCCACTGGCCGCCGGACAGCTCCGTCCCGCCCTCGTAGCCCTTGGCGAGGGGAGTGTCGAGCGAGGCCAGCCCCGACGCGCCGGCCTCGGCCAGGGCGGCGAGGACGGCGTCGTCGTCGGCGCCCGCCGGCGCCACGTTGTCCCGCAGGGGCAGCTCGAAGCGCACGAAGTCCTGGAACACGGCCGTGACCCGGCGCCGCCAGGCGTCCACGTCCAGGTCCCGGAGGTCGACGCCGTCCACCTCGATGGCGCCGCCCTGGGGGTCGTACAGGCGGCACAAGAGCTTGGCGAGGGTCGTCTTGCCGGCGCCGTTCTGGCCCACGATGGCGATCGACGACCCGGCCGGGATGGTGAGGTCGAAGTGCTCCAGGACCGGGGGGCCGCCGCCGGGGTAGGCGAAGGTGACGTCCCGGAAGCGGATCCCGGAGACGGGGGCGCCGGCGGCCGGCTCCCGGCGGGTCGCCGACGTGGCCGCCGCCAGCGCGCCGGCTGGGCCCATGGCCGGGCCCAGCCTCAGGACGGCGGCGACGGGCGCGGCGGCGCCGTCCAGGGCCCAGTTCAGGCCGCCGAAGGCGATGGCGCTCACCTGCACCGCGACCTGGGCGAACACCACGGCCCGGTCCAGCCCCAGCCGGCCGTCGGCCGCCGCGTCGGCCATGGACCAGAACACCACGACGTTGGCGGCCGCGATCAGCAGGAGGCACCAGATCACGGGCTTCTCGCGCAGCCTGGTGGCCCGGTACTGCAGGTCGAACAGCTCACGGCGGCGCGAGCGGAACCGGTCGATCGTCCAGTCGGCCAGGCCGAACAGGCGCAGCTCCTTGGCCGCCGGAGGGTCGACGGCCAGGCGGTAGGCGTACTCGGCGTGGCGCTGGGCAGCCTTCACCTCGGCGGTGTTGCGGTCGCGCCACACCGAGCTCTCCCGGAGCAGCCAGTGGGTCGACGCCCACGCGCCGCCGAGCACGAGCGGCGCCCACCAGGCGTAGCCGAAGAGGACCAGGGCGGCGGCCACCCCGGCGATCAGCTCCACCAGCCCGCCGGCGATGAAGCCCACGTTGAAGTGCATCGGCGGGCCGGTCATCCCGTAGTCGAACTCCCGGGCGACGGTGAGGTCGCCCACGAGCGTGGGGTCCTCGAGGTGGCCGATGCCGGGCGGCTCGACGCAGGCGTCGGTGAGGCGGTCGTACAGCCACGCGGCCACCCGGCTGCCGAGGTTGGAGCTCAGGGCCTGCTGGAGCGGTGACACGACTTGGAGCACCACGAACACGGCGCCCGCGAACACCAGGGGGGCGGCCAGCGAGCCGCCGTCCTCCACGGCCCCCACGAGCACCCCCACGGCGACGGCGAACACGGCGGGGAGGACGCCCCGCAGCACGAGCGTGGCCCACCAGGCGGCGGCCAGGCGCGGGTCGGCCCTGGGCAGCACGCTGAAGAACTTCCACTCCTGGCGCTGGCGAAGCCGGGCGAGCACCTGCCGCAGACCCCCCTTCGAGGCGGCTGCCACGATGGCACACCCCGCCTCCTCCGCCTCCCCGGTTTCCACCGGTCGCCCCCGTGCGCGGGCGGCGCCCGGGTGCCGCTGTGCGCTACCGGGCCGTGAGCCCGGCGATCAGCGCTCGCTGCGAGTCGTCGGGTGGCGGCCCCAGCGTGCTGGCGAAGTCGCCGCCCGGAACCTGCCAGGCGGCGAAGCTCTCGGCGAAGTCGCCCGCCGGCGTCGCCAGGTCGGCGCAGGCGTTGCACCCGAACCAGGCCAGGGCGGGGTCGAGCCCCCGGGCGGCCTGCCACCGTTCACGGTCCGCCCACGTGCCCCGGGAGAAGTCGAAGGCGTGGGCGACCTCGTGGGCGACGTCGAACGCCGTCTGGTCCACCGGGTCCGAGGCCCGGGCGTACACGTCGATGCGGCGCTCGTGCAGAAGCGTCCGGGCCCGTAGGCCCGGACGGGCCGGGTGGAAGGCGATCTCGTAGCCGAGCGACGGCCACGGGTACGAGATCCGGGCCAGGGCGGCGGCCGCCCGGTCGCGCAGCCACGCCCCGCCCGCCGGGTCGACGGTGACGCCGGCCGTCACCGGTGGCGGTGGGAAGAGAACGGCTGGCACCACCGCGGCCGGGTCGGGGCCCGGCGGGGCCGGCCCGGCGGGCACGGGGACGAGGGCGGGGA
>DATLFN010000105.1 GCA_035540975.1 Acidimicrobiales bacterium | reverse complement strand
GGCCCGCCCGCCGGCGTCGTGATCACCTCGTGGACCGGTGGCCAGGGCCGGGCGTCCCCGTCGAGCCCGCGGTCGCGGACGCGGCGCGCCGCGGTGGCCCGAGGCGGGCGTCGACGCCGGGGGAGTAGTGGACGAGCGGATCGCCGGTGGGCGCCGGCAACCCGGCCGCGGTGGTGACCGACTCCTCCAGCTCGACCAGCGTGGCGGCGTGCACCGGCCACGGCTCGTGCTCGACCGGCACCTGGACCAACCGGCCGGCCACCTCCGAGAAGGCCCGCCAGCGGCCCAGGAGAGCGGCGTCCCGTTCTGACACGTCGTCGCCCAGCGGCGCCCCGGGCCGGACCTCGATGCGATGGGATGCGGCGGGCTGGCCGACCCGCCGGCTCTCGTAGCGCACGGTGTCGCCGGCCTCGACGTTCATCTCGGCCGGGAAGTACGGGATGTCGAGGCCCAGCCGAGCGGCCACCACCATCACCGCGCTCTCCACGTCCAGTGAGAGGAACCACAGGCCGTCGGTGCCGTCGGCGTCCACGACGTAGGTCCGCAGGTTCGTCTCCGGGAACTGCGACACCACCGGCAGCGCCGGCGTCCCGGGGAGCCGGAGGCCCTCCACCCGGAACGGCGTGAGGCCCACCCACGCCGACCCGTCGACCAGGTCGGGGGTGAGGCCGTCGGGCAGCAGCCCCTGGATGACGTCGGCCGGGTAGCGCCAGTGCAGGAACGAGACGTGGCGCCAGCTCTGGTGGGCGATGGGGACCGCCACCTTCTCCTCCGGCCGGTTTCCCGCCACGGAACCTGTTGTCCCCCTGCACGGCCACGCCGACACGCCCGTCCCACGAGCCGACGCCGGGAGGACGGCGGACGACGCGGCGTCGTCAGCCCAGGGTGGGAGGCGGCCGGAACGTCCCCCGACCCGTCGGGGCCACGGTCCCCACGGGGACGATCTGCTTGCCGAACGGTGCCAGCGCCAGCCCTGCCATCTTGATGCTGGCGATGCCGAGGGGGATGCCGACGATCGTGAGGCACAACACCAGCCCGGTGACCAGATGACCGAGGGCGAGCCAGACGCCACCGAAGACGAACCAGAGGGCGTTGCCCAGGCAACCGAGTGCGACGTCGCGGTCGGGTCGATGGACGACCATGCGGCCGAACGGCCACAGGGCGTACCCGGCGAGCTTGAAGGACTGGACGCCGAACGGGATGGTGACGATCAGAATGCAGTTGACGACCCCGGCGATCGCGTAACCGAGGGCGAGCCAGATCCCGGCCAGGAAGAGCCAGAGAAGGTTGCCCACAGTCTTCACGAGGGCGTCACCTCCTCCTGTCCCGGCGGAGGACGCTACCGCGCCGTCCGAGTCGCGTCGTCACCGGAGTCCTGGGCGCGCCGAACCCCCGACTGGAGCGACGAGGCGAACGGGTGGTTCGGCTTCCGCGCCGGGGACGGCAGCCTGGCGATCGGTCCCCACAGCGACGTCAAGGGAAGGACCCCGACGGCAACTACTTCCAGCTGGCGACACCCTGGGCCGCGGAGCCGGCGTAGTTCCGCACCGCCGCGCCGGGCGCCGCAGGGAGAGAGCTCGCTCTCTGCCTCGGCGCGCCGCCCCTGATCGATCGCAGGCCGTCGCCGGGCTCGCGCGGTGCCGGCTCGGCCGCGGCCGTGCGTACGCGCCGCGGTCGTAAGCTCCTTCGTCGTGCCCATGGCGGCCAATTCCGTTCGCCGGCTCGCGGTCGGCCTCACCTCGGTGAACGAGGCGGAGTTCGTCGCCCTCGTGCACCTCGCACGGCCGCTCGTGGCGGAGGGCGCGCCTGCCGTCCTCGTCGTTCCCGCGCTCGACAGCGTCGCGACGGCGCGGCGGGTGCGAGAGCTCGTCGGCGACGACCCGTTCGTCGTGGTGGAGCCGGCCCACGAGTACCTCCGGAACGGGCACGCCCGAGCGGTCCTCGTCGGTGCCGATCCTGCGACGCGCGGGCACGGTGTCGCCGCGTCGGTCGCCTGGCTCCGCTCTCTGGCCGACGCCGGCCCGGTCATGCCGGACGGCGCATCGCCCGATCCGGCCGACGTCGTCGCCTGGTTGGGCTCCGACGTGGTCCCAAGGGGGGTCCGGGCGGACGGACGAGGCCCCTGCCCGGCTCCCCCGGCGGTGGCGGTCGGGGCGGACCGGCTGCTCGTCCGCACGACGTGGGGTGCCAGGCTGCTGGCGTTCGCCAGTGACCGGTCGCTCACACCTGACCTGGCGCTCGACGGCGTCTACGACCCACCCTTCGTGCGCTTCCTCGAGCGGCACGTGGCGGCGGGCGCCTTCGTCGTCGACGTCGGCGCCAACGTCGGCGTGTTCAGCGTGCTCCTGGCCCAGCTGGTCGGCCCGGGCGGGCACGTCATGGCGCTGGAGGCCGATTCCGAGGTGCACGGCGTCCTGCAGGAGAACCTCGACCTGAACTACGTGAGCGGTTGGTGCCAAGCCCTCGCCGTCGCCGCCTACTCGTCGCGCGCGCAGCTGGCGTTCCACCGCACGAGCAGGTTCCGCGGCAACGGCTCCCTGCGCGATCACCAGGCGCGCCCTGCCGGCGTGGTGACCGACTCGTCGTCCACCGTCGTCGTGGAGGCGGCCCCGCTGGACGAGCTGGTGCCCGCCGGGGTGGACGTGGCGCTGGTGAAGGTCGACGTCGAGGGCGCCGAGCGCCACGTGTTGGAGGGACTGGCGAGGACGATCGCCGAGGGCCGCGTGCGGACGGTGGCCATCGAGTTCGTGCGGGCGCTCTTCGGCGAGGAGTGGGAGCCGCTGGTGGGCCTGCTCGGCGAGTACCGCGACCGTCACGGCGCTTCGTTCGCCACGGTGGCGCCGGACGGCTCGCCGGTGCGGCGGTCGCTCGAGGAGGCGGTGGAGATCGGCGCCTTCCCGCAGTTGCTCGTCGAGTTCGGACCGGCTCATGGGTGAGCGTGCGGCCGCCGGGGCTTCCGTGCGGATACCCAAGGTCATCCACCGGATCTGGCTCGGCGGGCCGATGCCCCCGGTGGTGGCCCGCTACGGGAAGGCCTGGCGGGACCTCCACCCCGGGTGGCTGGTCCGTACGTGGCGCGACTGGGACCTCCCCGCCCTCACGCACCAGGAGTGGTTCGACCGGGCACCCAGTCCCGCGCAGCGCGCCGACATCGCCCGGCTGGAGCTGCTGCACCGGTACGGCGGCGTGTACGTGGACACCGACTTCGAGCCGCTGAAGCCGCTGGACGCCCTGATCGCGGGGACCAGCTGCTTCATCGCCACCGAGGACGGGCGCTGGCTGGCGACCGGGATCATGGGCGCCGTCCCGGGGCACCCGTTCGTCGCCGACCTGATCGACGGGTTGCCGCACTCGATCCAGGAAAACCAGGACGCGCCGCCCAACCAGCAGACCGGGCCGAAGTACGTGACCCGGCGGTACCAGGCGTACACCGAGGCTCACCCCGACGACCCCGTCACCGTCTTCCCCGCCGCGCTGTTCTACCCGTACCACTTCACCGAGCCGGAGCGGGCCGGAGACGTGTTCCCGGACGCGTACGCCGTCCATCACTGGAGCCACAGCTGGAAGCCGTCGGAGCAGGCGTGACGCCGTGACCGGCCTGCAGGGGTTCTCGCCCGAGGGCGACGGCCGGCCGGCGACGGCGGCGTCACCTCGTGGCCTGTCGCCCGTCGTGGACGTACTGGCGTCGCTGGTCCGCCCGGCATCCGTCGTGGACGTCGGTTCGGCCCACTCCGGCTGGTCGGGCGAGTTCGGGGCTCGGGGGGTCGACGACGTGCTCGTGGTCCGCCCGCCACGGCATCCCGCCCTGGCCGGCACCGACCGGCCCACGCTGGCCCACGACCTCCGCCGGCCGCTCGTCCTGGATCGCCGTTTCGACCTGGCCGTCGCCGTCGGGACCGGCGAGCGCCTCCCCCCCGGCGCCGCCGTCGTGCTCGCCCGGACGCTCGTCGACGCGGCCCCCGCCGTGGCCTTCGCGTCGGTGATGCCGGGCCTGGCGGCGCCGGGGACGGCGAACGCCCGATGGCCGTCGTGGTGGGACAGCGTTTTCGGCGAGCTCGGGTACGTCCCCCACGACATCGTCCGGCCGCTGCTCTGGGAGGACGGCGAGGTCGAGCTGTGGATCCGTCAGAGCGTCGTCGTCTACGCCGCTCGGGATCGGTTCCCCGAGGTCACGCTGTCGGCGCCGCGACAACGCTCCGTCGTCCACCCCGAGGCGTACCATCGGGCGCTCGGTGATGCGGAGGCCCGCCGGTCGGCCGAGTCGGCGGTCGCGACCGAGCGTGCCTTCGAGCTCGACGCCGCGTGCCGGCGGCTGGAGCAGGAGAAGGCGCTGGTCGAGCGCGACCTTCGGGAGTTGCGGGAGCGCCCGTCGGTCGACCCCCCTCTCCGGGTCGAGAACGCCCGATTGACCCGGGAGAACGCCCTCCTGGGCGCGGCGTGGGCGGCTGCCGAGCGCGACGCGGCGAACGGGCCCACGCCCGAGCAGCTGGTCGCTCTCACCCGCCGACCCATGGCTTGGTCGGCGGCTCAGTCCGTCGCCCGGCGCCTTCCGGGGCGCAGGCGCCTGCGCCGGATCGTCGGCCCGGCAGCGCTCCTGTGGGACGAGGCGTTCTACGTCTCCACGACGCCCACCGCGCTGGACGCCCCACTCGGCCCTCTCTGGCACTACCGCCGGCACGGCGCCGCCCGGCTCCGTGCACCCCACCCGTGGTTCGACCCCGAGTGGTACGCCGCCGGCAACCGCGACGTCGTCGCCCGTGGCCACGATCCGGTCGAGCACTACCTCCGCGTCGGCTGGCGTGAAGGTCGCGACCCTCATCCGCTGTTCGCCACGACGTGGTACGGGCGCGAGCACGCCGCCGCGGACGGGTGGCGGCGCAGCCCGCTCGAGCACTACCTCGAGCGGGGGAGGCGGGCGGCGCTCCCCCCGCACCCGCTGTTCGACACGGCGTGGTACCTCCAGGCCAATCCCGACGTGGTCGCGGAAGGCGCCGACGCCGTCGAGCACTTCTGCCGTCGCGGGTGGCGGGAGGGGAGGAGCCCCCATCCGCTGTTCGACCCGGGCTGGTACCTCGAACAGAACCCGGATGTGGCGCGCGCCGGCGTGAACCCGCTGGTCCACTACCTGTGGTTCGGGTGGCGGGAAGGCCGGGACCCGCACCCCCTGTTCGACACGGCGTCGTACGTGGAGGTGAACGCCGACGTCGGCACTTCGGGGCTCGACCCGCTGAGCCACTACCTCACGGTCGGGGCGGAGTCGGGTCTGTCGACGGGGCGGTTCGACACCGGCTGGTACGTCGAGAAGCACCCCGACTCCGTGGAGCACGGCCGCAACCCGCTGGTGTTCTTCGTCGGGACCGGTTCGGCGCGCGGAGATGCGCCCGGACCGCCCGGCCCCGACGGATAGGGGTCTCTGCCTCGGCCCGCCGGGCACGGCGGGCGTCCGGAGAGGCGCCTCTATGCTGTGCCGCGATGGCCCCCGTCGAAGCCGGTACCGAGCGCGCCGTCTTCGACGAGGCGTGGTACCTGCGCCGGTACCCCGACGTCGCCGCCTCGGGGTCCGACCCGCTCGGCCACTTCCTGCGCACCGGCTGGACGGGGGGCCGGTGGCCGCACCCGCTGTTCGATCCCGGCTGGTACGTCGCCCAGGTGGATGGCGTCGGCGACCCGGGGACGAACCCCCTCGTCCATTACCTCGAGACGGGGTGGGCCCAGGGCCTGTCGCCGCACCCGCTGTTCGACCCGGCCTGGTACCTCGATCGCAACCCCGACGTGGCCGAGTCCGGCGCCAACCCGCTGCTTCAGTTCCTCGAGCGGGGATGGCGGGAGGGGCGCGACCCGCACCCCCTGTTCGACGTGTCGTTCTACCTCGCCGAGTACGCCGACGTGGCGGCGTCCGACACGAACCCGCTCGTCCACTACGTGGAGGCGGGGTGGCACCAGCGCCGCAAGCCGAACGCCCTCTTCGACACGGCGTGGTACCTCGAGGTCTATCCCGATGTGGTCGCGGCCGGCGCCGAGCCACTGGCCCACTACGCGCACCAAGGGCACCACGAGGGGCGGATGCCGCACCCGCTGTTCAACCCCGCCTGGTACGCGGCCCACTGCCCCGAGTACGAAGCGGGGACCGACACCCTGACGCACTTCGTCCACACCGGTTGGGAGCGGGGCCGCTCGCCCAGCCCGCTGTTCGACACCGGGTGGTACCTGGGCGCCAACCCCGACGTCGCCGCGCTGGGCGCCAACCCCCTCCTGCACTACTTGAGCACGGGGTGGCGCGACGGCCGCAGCCCCCACCCGCTGTTCGATCCCGCCTGGTACCTGCGGGCCAACCCCGACGTCGCCGAGGCCGGCGCCGAGCCCCTGACGCATTACGCCACGAGAGGCTGGCAGGACGGGCGAGACCCGTGCCCGCTGTTCAGCGTCGACTGGTACCTGCTGAAGAACGGCGACATCGCCCAGGCGGGCATCGAGCCGTTCGCGCACTACGTCGCCCACGGCTGCCGCGAGGCACGGTCGCCGCACCCGCTCTTCGAAGCAGCCTGGTACGTGCGGCACCACCCCGGCGCCCCGCCGGAGGACTCGGGGCCGCTCACCCACTTCGTCACCCGGGGGCGCTTCGAGGGCCACGACCCTGGGCCCCTGTTCGACACCGACTGGTACGTGGGCCGCCACCCGGAGGCAGCGGCGCACCCGGGCGGGCCGATCTGCCACTTCCTCGAGGTCGGACTGGCGGCCGGTGCGGCGCCGTCGAAGAAGGCCCTCGACCTCAGCGTCCACCGCTCCCTGCGGAGGCGCTGAGCGGTGATGGTGATGGGGAAGCGACGTGTCTGCTTCGTGGTCAGCGACCTGCTCGGCCTGCTCACGAACAGCGGCATCGGGACGGCGACGTCGTACTACGCGCTCGTCCTCGCCAGCGAGGGCTACGACGTCACCCTCCTGCACACCCGGCACGCCACGCCGCTCGACGAGGCGTGGGCCGAGCGCTACCGGGCGGCAGGAGTCGCGTTGGAGGTGGCGGCGCCAATGATCGTGGCTCCCGGCCACCTGGCCCCGAGCTACCGGGTCTACGAGCACCTGAAGGATCGCCGGTTCGACACCATCGTGTTCCAGGACTGGCTGGCCCTCGGATGGGCGAGCATGCAGGCCAAGCACGTCGGCCTCGCCTTCGAGCGCACCCAGCTCGTGCACATCTGCCACGGTCCCGACGCCTGGCTGCACGAGGCCAACCTCCAGGTCGCGCTGGACGTCGAGGACAAGGCGCTGGCCCACGCCGGCCAGCGCAGCGCCGAGATGGCGGACACCATCCTCGGGCCCAGCCGCTACCTGATCGACTGGATGGCGGCAGCGGGGTGGGCCCTCCCCGACCGCCGCTTCGTCGTCCCGTACTTCACCGAAGGGCACGCGGCGGCGGCGACCACCGGCCACCCACCCCCCGACGGGCCGTCGAGGGGACGGCCGGCGCCGCTCGGGGAGATCGCCTTCTTCGGTCGCCTGGAGCGCCGCAAGGGGGTCCAGGTGTTCACCCGGGCGCTCAACGCCGTCGGTCCGTCCCTCCTGAAGGGCGTGACCCTCTCGTTCCTCGGTCGCGAGGCGACCTACACGACGCAGGACGTGCTGGGCATGCTCGACGCCGAGGTCCGCCGGGCGGTGGCGGGCGTCGACTTCCACCTCACGTACGACAACGAAGCGGCGCGCCGCCACCTCCAGCGCCCGGGGACCCTGGCCGTCATCGCTTCGCTGACCGACAACTCGCCCAACACGATCTACGAGTGCATCGAGAACGGCGTCTCCTTCCTGGCGACGGCTGCCGGCGGGACGCCGGAGCTGGTCCACCCCGACGACCGGGACCGCTGCCTGGTGATGCCCGAACCGGGGTCGATGGCGGCCGGCCTGCGGACCGTGCTCGGGGCCGGCGCCACCCCGGCGCCGGTGCGGCCGGCGTTCGACATGGCCGAGAGCCTGCGCCTGTGGGACGAGGTGCTGGCCTGGGAGCCGTCACCCGCCGTGACCGTGCGGGAGCGGCCCTTCGTGACCGCCGTGCTGTCGCACCACGACCGACCGGCCCTCGTCACGACGGCCGCGGAGGCGCTCGACGCCCAGGACTACGACGCCATGGAGATCGTCGTGGTGGACGACGGGAGCAAGCGGCCGGAGTCGCACGAGGTGCTGCGCGCCATCGCCGGCCGGTCGTGGCGCCATCCCCTGCGCGTCCTGTACCAGGAGAACCGCTATCTCGGCGCCGCTCGCAACGCCGGCGCGGCCGCGGCTAGGGGCGATCTCGTGGCGTTCGCCGACGACGACGACGTGCCGGAGCCCCGATTCGTGTCGACGCTCGTCCGGGCGGCCCAGGCCACCGGCGCCGACGCCGTCACCTGCGCGATGCGGTCGTTCACGAACCCGACGGGCGCGCCCCGGGAGAGCGACTCACGCGGGACGTGGGTCTTCGCCGGCGGGCCCCTCTACCTCGCCGCCGTGCAGAACGTCATCGGCGGGGCGCCGGCGCTCGTCCGGCGGTCGGTGCTCGATGCGGTCGGCGGGTACCACGAGCGCCACGGCGTCGGCTTCGAGGACTGGCACCTCTACGTGCGCCTGCTGTTCGCGGGCTACACGATCGCCACCGTCCCCGAGCCCCTCTACTGGTACCGGCTCCAGTCGACGAGCATGCGGTCCACCATGTCGGACTACCACAGCGCCCAGGTGATCCTGGAGGAGTTCCGCAAGGCCCTGCCCCCGGCCCTGCGGCCGCTCCCCGATCTGGCCCACGGCCAGGGCCTGGCGTGGCGGCAGCGGCTCGACGACCTCAGCGAGGAGCTGGAGCTCCGGGAAAGCCTCCTGTGGGTGGCCGAGGAACGGTACGAGCGAGCGCTGCGCGCCGCAGGGGGCGACGGCGACGACCGCCACGCTGGCCGGGCGGGTGAGCCTAACGGCCACACGCCCGCCGTCGAGGTCCGGGAGGTCGTCCGCCGCGGCCTGGTGGCCGGTCGGCGCCGGTTCCGCCGCGTGGCGGCCGGGTGGCCGCCGTCCCGCGGCGGCGCACGGTGAGCCCTCCTCCCCGACCGGGGCTACGCTCGCCGCGATGCAGCTCGAGACGGTGCGCGGGGCTGTATGGTTGCGGTCGCCCGGCGGGCGGAAGACGGCAAGGTACCTGGTGGCGTCGCTGGCGTCGGTCGTCGTCGGCCAA
Source organism: Acidimicrobiales bacterium (assembly GCA_035540975.1). NCBI lineage: Bacteria > Bacillati > Actinomycetota > Acidimicrobiia > Acidimicrobiales > Acidimicrobiales bacterium. The sequence continues at coordinate 13,309 of DATLFN010000105.1, read as the reverse complement.
GCGGTGCTGGCGGTGGCGTTCGGAGGCCTCGGCTGGTCGGCTGCCGCGGCGAACCTCTTGGCCTTCGCCGTCGCGGCCGTCGCCTCGTACTACCTGAACAGGATGTGGGTGTGGGGTCGGAGCGGCCGCTCCGACATGCTTCGGGAGGTCGTGCCCTTCTGGGGGGTGGCGGCCGTCGGCCTGCTCGTGTCGTCGGTGATGGTGTCGCTGGTGGAGAGCCGGACGGCCGGCGCAGCCATCAGCCACGGCACCCGGACGGTGCTGGTGATGGCCGGCGCCTTCGCGTCGGTCGGCGTGGTTTGGTTCGTCAAGTTCCTGATCCTCAACCGCTTCGTGTTCGCCCACGACGAACCGGCGTAGACGGTGACCCCGCTGTCGACGGGGGTGGCGGTCAGCGACACCGACCACGGCATGGCCGCACGGCTCCGGCCCGAGCGGACCGCGGTCGGCGCGACCGTCCTGGCCTGGCTGCCGATGCTCGCGTGGTACGCCGCGCTCCGGCCCGGGCTCATGTCGGCAGACTCGCTGGCGGTCTGGCAGCAGGCGACGGGGGGCGGCTGGGTCGACATCCACGCGCCCGCCTACACCGCCTCGGTGTGGCTGTCGGCGCAGATCGTCGGCGGCCCCGACCTCGTGACGCTCGGCCAGTCCCTGTTCCTGGCGGCGGCGATCGTCGCCGTGTCCCGGGCGGTCGCCCGCCTCGGGGCTCCGCTCCGCCCGGTCCTGGTCGTGAGCGCCGTCGTCGCCGCCAGCCCCATGGTGGGAGCCTTCGCCGTAAGCCTGTGGAAGGACGTCCCGTACACCGCCGCGGTGCTGTTCGCGGCGGCGAGGGTGTTCGACGTGACGAGGCTCCGCATGGCCGGGGATGCCGTGGGCGGGGCGACCGTGGCGTCCCTGACGGCGTGGCTCCTGGTTGCCGCAGCCTTTCGCCAGAACGGCGTCCTGTTCGCCCTGGCCGTGCTTGCCGTACTCGGCATCGTGCTGAAGGGCGACCGACGGCGGGTGGCCGCCGCCGCCGCTGCCGTCCTGGCGTTCACCTTCGTACTGAAATCAGTGGTCTACCCGGCCATGGGCGTCGCCCGGACGCCCACCCAGGCCACCATCGGGCTCTTCCTGCACGACATCGCCGCCGTGGCGAGGACGCATCCGGCAGTGTTCGAGCGCGAGGACCGCGCCGTGCTCGCCCGCAACGCTCCCTTCGAGGTGTGGCGGGCCCGATCCGCGTCGTACGGCTGCGGCTCGGCGAACTGGCAGCACTCGCCCGACTTTGACTGGGCGAAGGTCGAGGGCCGCGCCGGCGACTACCTCGCGCTGTGGACGGAGACGCTGCGCGAGCAGCCCCGGCGGGTCCTCGCCAACCGGTTATGTGTCGGCGCGATCGCGTGGCAGCCGTGGGTGGACGGTTCGGTGTTCACGGTCAGCCGGGGGATCGACCGGAACGACCTGGGCCTGCGGACGCGTCCGCTGATCCCGGGGATCGAGCGGGCGGCGGTCGCCACCATCGACCGCATGGACGACCCGGCGGTGCAGCGACTGTTGTGGCGGGGCACGACATGGATCTACCTCAGTCTCGCCGTCCTCGCCGTGACCGTCGCTCGGCTGCGGCGGGCGTCGCTCCTACTCGCCGCCCTTCCCGCTGTCGCGCTGCAGTTCTCCGTGTTCCTCGTCAGCCCGGCGCAGGACGCCCGCTACATGTTCGCGGGAGTCCTGCTCGGCGCCATGCTGCTCCCGGCCGTTGCCCTCGGGGCGAGAAGCGACGGCTCGCGATCCGCTCCTCACCGCTCACCCGGCGAGCGTCAGGCCCGGGATGACGGAGTGCTCGCCGGTGCGCCCGGCGTGGGCGAGGGCATCGGACCGGGGTGAGCAGGCTCGGAAGTCGGCGTCCTTACCTCGCTCTGCCGGCCACTGCGACAAGGACACGGGGGCACGGTCCTTCGCGCTGGAGCGCGGATCGCCGCACGACCGACGCCGCCGCGTTAGAGTCCGCGAAGGCGAGCCAGGATGGGCACCCGGGACACCCGGCGGGGCCGGACCGTGAGCCGACCAGTTCACCGACGCAGGAGCACGCTTGACCGAGCTGACGATCCTGATGCCGTGCCTCAACGAGGCGGAGACGGTCGCCTCCTGTGTCGTCAAGGCGCGACGCTTCATCGACGAGCGCGGCATCGACGGCGAGGTCGTCGTCGCCGACAACGGGAGCATCGACGGCTCTGCCGAGATCGCCGCGTCGCACGGCGCGCGCGTCGTGATGGTGGCCGAGAAGGGGTACGGGAGCGCGCTCATCGCCGGCATCCGGGCGGCTCGCGGGCGCCATGTGATCATGGGCGACGCTGACGACAGCTACGACTTCACGAATCTCGATGCCTTCGTCGAGCGCCTCCGGGCGGGCGATGAGGTGGTAATGGGGAACCGGTTCTCGGGAGGCATCCAACGGGGCGCCATGCCGGCGCTGCACCGGTACCTCGGGAACCCGGTGCTGTCGCGGATCGGGCGGTTGTTCTTCAAGGCGCCGTGCAGGGACTTCCACTGTGGCCTGCGGGGCTTCCAACGCGAAGCCGTTCTCGCCCTGGACCTGTGCAGCCCGGGGATGGAGTTCGCCAGCGAGCTGGTGGTCAAGGCCGCCCTGCGGCGGTACACCATCAGCGAGGTGCCGATCACGCTCTTCCCCGACGGGCGGACCCGGCCCCCGCACCTGCGCAGCTGGCGTGACGGCTGGCGCCACCTGCGGTTCCTGCTTCTCTACAGCCCCCGATGGCTCTTCCTGTACCCCGGGATGCTCCTCGCCGTCGTCGGCGGCCTGCTGACCGCTGCGCTGGTGGTAACGCCGATCGAGGCCGGCGGTCTTCGGCTGGGCGTCGGCGCGCTGGTCGCGGCCTCGGTGCTCACGGTGATCGGCTACCAGGCGGTGCTGTTCGCTTGCCTCACCAAGGTCCACGCCCAGGCCGAGGGCCTGCTGCCTCCCGATCCCCGGTTCAACCGCGTGTTCCGGTACGTGCGGCTGGAGACGGGATTGGCCGCGGGTGTGGCGATGATCGCCGTGGGCGCCGCCTGTGCGGTCGTCGCCTACGTGGGTTGGCGGGACGCCCGCTGGGGCGAGATGGAGGCGGGCCGGACGGTCCGGACCGCCGTTCCCGCCGTCCTCGGAATGGTGCTCGGCAGCCAGACGGTGCTGTCCAGCTTCTTCCTCAGCATCCTGGGGCTTCGCCGCGTCGCGGGGCTCCCGCCCGACGTCGTCGCCTTCGAGGACTCGGTCGAGGCGCTCGCCGAAGCGGCGACGCCGGGCTGACCCGCCCCCGGCGGGGGCGCCCCGCCCTCGGACCGCCCACCCTCGTTACACTCCCCAGTTCCCGTGCGCATCTGCCTCGTCTACGACTGCCTCTACCCCTGGACCGTCGGCGGAGCTGAGCGGTGGTACCGGCAGCTGGCGACGGAGCTGGCGACCGCGGGCCACGACGTGACGTACCTCACCCGACGGCAGTGGCGCGACGGCGAGGCGCCCTCGATCGACGGCGTCACCGTGGTCGCCGTCAGCCCGGGCGGGTCGCTCTACGACCCCGCCGGGCGAAGGCTGCCGGTGCCGCCCCTCCGCTTCGGCGCCGGCGTCGGGGGCCACCTCGCCCGCCACCGGTCGTCCTACGACGTGGTGCACCTGTGCTCCTTCCCGTATCTCGCCCTGCCGGCGGCGCGATTGGCGCTGGCGGGGACCGCCACCCGGGTCCAGGTCGACTGGTTCGAGCTGTGGTCGAGTCGGTACTGGCTCGGATACGCCGGTCCGGTCCTCGGACGCGTGGGTGCTCTCGTGCAGCGCCTGTGCGTGCGGCTGACGCCGAAGGCGTTTGCCTTCTCCGACCTGACCGCCCGGCGGCTTCGCGCCGGCGGGTTCACCGGCGAGCTGGTGCGCCTGACGGGCCTCTACGGCGGCCCGATTGAGGGGTCGCCGTCGATCGAGCGCCCCGATCCGCCGCTGGTCGTCTACGCCGGGCGGCACACCTTCGAGAAGCAGGTCGACGCCCTCCCGCCGGCGCTCGCCGTCGCCCGCCGGCACCTGCCGGGACTCCGGGCGATCATCCTCGGCGACGGGCCGCTTCGGGCGTCCGTGATGTCGTCGATCACCGAGCTCGGTCTGGGCGAGGCCGTGGAGGCGCCCGGGTTCGTCCCCTCCGAGGACGTCGCCGCCGCCATGAAGGCCGCGACGTGCCTTGTCGTGCCGTCGATGCGCGAGGGGTACGGGTTGGTCGTGGTCGAGGCGGCATCCTGGGCCACCCCGGTCGTGGTCGTCGCCGGCGAAGACAACGCGGCGGTGGAGCTCGTCGAGGAGGGGGTGAACGGCTTCGTCGTCCCCGACCGGTCGCCGGAGTCCATCGCCCGGGGGATCCTCGCCGTGCACGAGGGCGGTCCCGAGCTGCGGTCGAGGTGCGCCTCGTGGTTCCGCCGGCGCGCCGCCGAGCTGGCGTCGTCCGCCTCGGTCCGCAGGATCGTCGACGAGGTCGGTGCCGCCGCGCCGGACAGCTGATCCCGGTGGTACTTCTCCCGGCGCGTGAGCACGGCCAACGAGTGGCGCCCGGCGTGGATGGGCGACCTGATGTCGAGGCGGGGACGGAGACGCTGGACGTCGAGGGCCAAGCGGCGGCTGGTGGTGGCGTGGTGCGCACCCACGACCGGCCTCGGCCGTTCCGCCCGGGGTGGCGGTACAACCGCTCGGCGGCCAACCGTCCACCGATAGAGGCAGCGGTAGACGAGGCGATATCCGCACGGCGAACGACGAGCGCACTGACGTGGTCGCGGTCGCGGTCTGACGCCGACCGTCGCCGCCTGTACCTACAATGGCGGATCTTGGTCGGAGCCACCCGGGTGCGGCAGTGAAGACGCACTTCAACCTGTCGCCTGCAGAGTACGAAGCCACTCGCGTCGGGCACCTCCACGACCGACGGCGACACCTCGTCGATGACGCGTTGTCGCTCCGTCCCGAGCCGCCGCACGACGTGCTGGAGCTGGGCTGCGGGGCGGGCACGCTCCTCGCTCAGTTGGCCGCGCACCACCCCGACACCCAGTTCCACGGCGTCGACGTCGACGACCGGATGGTGGCCTACGCCAGTGACCACTACGCCGGCCCCAACATCAGCTTCACTCACGGCGCGGTCGGCGCTCTTCCCGACGGCGACACCTTCGATTTGGTCTACAGCATCGACGTCATCCATCACTTCCACCGCCACCTCGAAGAGTTCCGGGCGGTCCGTGGCGTGCTCCGCCACGGTGGCCTGTGGCTCGCCGTCGAGCCGAACATCTGGCATCCGTACGTGACGTTGCAGCAGGAGCGCATGCGCCGCGCCGGCCACGACGAGGACCACCTACGCCCCTGGGCGATCGAGCCGCTGTTCAACCAGGCGGGCCTCGCTGTCGTGTCCCGCAGCTACCTCCACCTGCTGCCGGCTACGACCCGGCGGATCCCGCGGTGGTTGGCCAGCGCCGAACGCCGGCTGGAGCGCGTCAAGTGCCTGGGCGGCAGCGTCGTCTACAGACTCCAACCCAGGTAGACCTCAACGGGTCCGCCTCTCGCCGAATCTCCCATCGGCCGCCGAGCGAGACGACGCCGAGCGTCTCGCGCCGGCGTCCTGGGCTCGACGCGGGGGCGCAGGACGTCCCCGCCATGCCAGGTACCGGTCGACGAGGCGTCGTCGAACTTCGCCCCGAGTCGATTCGACGGCGCGGAGATCTCTTGCGTCGTGCCCAGCCGAACGACGTCGCCCGTCGCCATCTCGACGCTCGAGCACGGTGGCGTTCGACGAGGAGGAGAGGGGCCCCGGCCCGCTCCGCGGGCTCGAAGGCATGCGCCGGGCTGTGCGGCCGGGGGCAGGCTGTTGGTGACGGTTCCGATCGGCTACGGGCCCGGCCTCGACGCCTATGTCCGGAGTGGCTCGAGCGCCGTTGCGGCGGCACCTCTTCGGTCGGTGGGCGCGGCCCACGACTGGCGCGAGGTCGATCTCGACGAGGACCTGGCGTGCCCTTACGGTTCCGTCTACCGCAATGCCAATGCGGTTCTCGTCGGCGTGGACGCCGGCGCCGACGCCCGGCGCGACTTCCGCGTCCGGGGTTTCGACCCCGACGGCGCCCGACGCCTAACCTGACCCGGTGCCCGGAGGCTCGCCGTGACCACGATCGCCGAGTACACGGCCTCCCGGGAGCTGATGGCCAACCTCACGCTTCGTGAGCTGCGGTCCAAGTACAAGCGGTCGCTGCTGGGGTGGGCGTGGTCGCTGCTCAACCCGATCGCCACCATGCTGATCTACACGCTGGTCTTCGGGTACATCCTGAAGGTCACGCCACCGCGGGGCGACCCCAGCGGGATCAAGTACTTCGCCCTGTTCCTGTTGTGCGGTCTCCTGCCGTGGAACTACCTCACCTCGGGGGTGGGCGGGGGCATCGGCAGCCTCATCGCCAACGCCAACCTGATCAAGAAGACGTACTTCCCGCGCGACCTCCTCGTCGCCTCGACCGTGGCGTCGTCGCTGGTGGCACACCTGATCGAGATGGCGCTGCTGTGCGCCGTCTTCCTCGTGTTCGGCAACATGGTGCTGCCGTACCTGACGGTGACCGTCCTGCTCATCGTCGTGCTGACGCTTTTCGTCACCGGGCTCGGCCTCGCGTTCAGCATCGTCAACGCCTACTTCCGCGACGTCGAGCACCTGGTGGGCATCTTGTTCCAGGTCTGGTTCTACCTGAACCCGATCGTCTACCCGCTCACGCTCGTGCCCGAGCGAATGAACATCCTCGGGGTGGAGGTCCCGGCGCGTGCCCTCTACCAGCTGAACCCCATGGTCGGCTTCGTGGAGTCCTTCCGCGACCTCCTCTACCACCTGCGGATGCCGCCGGCGGGACAGCTCGCCTACCTGCTGGTCGTGTCCGTTGCCGTCTTCGCCTTCGGGCTCACCCTGTTCAACCGGCTCGAGGGAAGGCTGGCGGAGGAGCTGTGACGCTCGCCGTCTCCGCCGAGGACGTCTCGAAGCGCTTCCGGCTCTACCACGAGCGGAACCAGTCGCTGAAGGCGACGCTCATGCGCAAGCGCCGGGCCGTGGTCGAGGAGTTCTGGGCCCTGAAGGACGTGTCCGTCGAGGTGCCGGAGGGGTCGACTTTCGGCCTCATCGGCGAGAACGGGTCGGGCAAGAGCACGCTGATGAAGTGCATGGCGAAGATCCTGCGCCCCGACAAGGGAAGCGTGACCGTGAACGGCAAGGTCTCGGCCCTGCTCGAGCTGGGCGCCGGGTTCCACCCCGAGCTGTCGGGGCGGGAGAACGTGTTCCTCAACGGCTCGATCCTGGGAATCAGCCAGAGGGAGCTGAGCCGGCGCTTCGACGACATCGTCGACTACGCGGGCCTGGGCCACTTCATCGACCAGCCGGTCAAGAACTACTCGTCCGGCATGTACGTCCGCCTCGGGTTCTCGGTCGCCATCAACGTCGACCCGGACGTGCTGCTGGTCGACGAGGTCCTCGCCGTGGGTGACGAGGCCTTCCAGCGCAAGTGCGGCGAGAAGTTCGCGGAACTGCGCAACCAGGGCAAGACCATCGTGCTCGTGTCGCACAGCATGACGTCGGTCCACAACCTGTGCGACAAGGTGGCGTGGCTCGACCATGGGCAGGTCAAGATGCTGGACTCGGCCCGTCGAGTCGTGGACGAGTACACCGGCGCCGTCCAAGTGGACCGCAAGGCCGACGGCGACGGCAGCCGCTGGGGTTCGGGCGAGGGCCGGATCGAGGCCGTCGAGCTGCTCGGCCCCGACGGCCACCCCTCGACGATGACCCGCACCGGCGACCGGGTGACCATCCGCCTCCACTACGAGCTGGACGAGCCCATCGACGAGCCCGTCTTCGGGATCATGATCCAGACCATCGACGGCACCCACGTCACCGGTCCCAATTCGCGCGACGTCGGCTGGTCCCTCGGGCGCCTCGACGGTCGAGGGCACGTCGACCTCTGCATCGACCGGTTCCTGCTCGTGGCGGGCACCTACGACCTGTCGGCGGCGCTGTACGACCACACCGTCCAGCACCCCTACGACGTGCGCCGCCACGTGCTGCGCTTCGACGTCGAGGCGGGCGAGCCCCGAGAGACCCTCGGCATCGTGTCGCTGGGCGGCCGGTGGGAGATCGACGCCAAGGCACGCTCGGTCTGACGGCGCCTCGGCGCCGGCGGTCAGCCCCGGATGCGGAACGGGTAGAGGCGCTCGAAGTTCGGGTTGTAGAAGGGGTCGAGGCACTTGTGGGTCACCCAGTGCGCCTCGAACTCGTCGTCGTCGTCCACGTGGGCGTGGATGCCGCGGGTGCCGCCCTCGACGTGGAACAGTTCGGCGTACGGGGTGTACACCACGTCGTAACCGGCCTGGCGGGCGCGGAGGCACAGGTCGACGTCGTTGAAGGCGACGCGCAGGCGCTCGTCGAGCCCGCCCAGCTCCCAGAACACCGACGGCCGCATCATCAGGCACGCTCCCGTGACGGCCGAGCAGTTGCGGACGATGTCGCCCATCCCCCAGAACCCACGGTGGTCGACGTTCCCGGCGTGGCCGCCCTTGTAGCCGACGATGGTGCCTTCGTGCTGCGGGTGCCCGTTCGGGTACAGCAGCCGCGGCGCCACGATCCCGACCTCGGGCCGCTGGGCGTGCTCGGCGAGCGACTCGAGCCAGTCCGGGGTGCGCACCTTGGTGTCGTTGTTCAAGAACACCAGGAGGTCGCCGGCGGCATGGGACGCGGCGAGGTTCATCAGCCGCGAGTAGTTGAACGGGAACGGGTAGCGGAGAACCCGGCCCGGGAAGGCTGCGAGGTAGCCCAGCGTCTCGGGGTCCGCGCTCTGGTTGTCGACGGCCAGGAGCTCGAAGTTGGTGTACGTGGAGCGCTCCAGGACGCTCTCGACGCAGCCCCGCAGGTGGTCCACCCGGTCGCGCGTCGGGATGATGATCGACACCTTCGGCCGGCCCCGCAGCGCGTAGCGGACCCGGTACGTCGTGGGAAGGAGCCCGTCGACGACCTCGCCGGGCGTCCCCCGCCGCTCCACGGCGTCGGCGAGGGCGCGGCGGGCGGCGTCCAGCGCCCATGGCTTGGCGTCGGCCACGGCGGCGGTCGAGCCCGAGACCTTCCGCCACGTGTAGAGCGGCTCGGCCAGGTGGGCGATCTCGGTCGTCGCCTCGACCGCCCGCAGGACCAGGTCGTAGTCCTGGCTCCCGTCGTAGCCGGCGCGGAATCCGCCCAGCTTCTCGAGGAGGCGCCGGCGCAGGACGAGGAAGTGGCAGACGTAGTTGCGGGACATCAGGTGGTCGGGTGACCAGTCCGGCTTGAAGAAGGGGTCGACCAGGCGGCCGTCGGGCTCGCGTTTGTCCTCGTCGGTGTAGATCAGGTCGAGCGTCGGGCGGTCGTCGAGGGCGAGGGCGATCTCGCCGAGCGCGTGAGGCTTCAGCTCGTCGTCGTGGTCGAGCAGGCCGACGAACTCGCCGGTGGCGAGCGACAGAGCGGCGTTGGACGCGGCGGCGATGCCCTGCCGGCCCGGGAGCCGGGTGACGCGGACCCGCGGGTCCTCGGCCGCGTGCCTCTCGAGCACCGCGAGCGTCGCCGCTCTCGTCGTCCCGTCGTCGCCGATGCACAGCTCCCAGTGCTCGTACACCTGGGACCGCACGGACGCGATGGCGTCGTCGAGCCACGACGGGTCGGTCTCGAACACCGGCATGACGACGCTGATCGTCGGCCTTCGGACCAGGCCGTCGAGGCGCTCGGCCAGCCGGCCGAGCCGCTTCGACGTCGGGCCGTAGCGCGCGCACCATCGCCGGTACTGGTCGTCGACGGGGACGGCCGTCCAGTCGCTCTGGTGGCCGGGCGCCGGCAGCTCCGGCACGCTGCCGTCCTCGGCCGGCGGTGCGCCGCTCCAGGCGGACCCGGCGATCGGGACGCGGCGAGGCCGGAGCGGTCGCTCGTCCGCCCTCCCGGCGGCCCCCACCGGCTCGGCCAGCGGGGTGCCGGCCCGAGGCGCGATCCCGGCGTCGGCGGCCGCCCGGAGCAGCCGCAGCCGGGCGTCCGCCGGCGAGCGGGGCCCGGCGGCCAGCCGGGCCAGCGCCTCGTGCGCGTCCCGCCACCGGGGAGCGAGGCGGTGCATCTCCTCGGCGGCGAGCGCCAAGGAGGGAGGGTCGTCGCCGACGACGATCCCGGTCACGCCGCCGAGGTCCTGGTCTCGGCGCGCGGCGGACGACGTCACCAGCGGCGTGGCGGTGTCGAGCGCGAGGGCGACGGCCTCGCGGCTCCCGGCGCCCCGCGGGTAGTAGGCGAGGCAGACACGCGACCGGCGGAACCACCGGGCCGGGTCCGGGGAGGCGGGCACCAGCTCGACGTTCGGCCCCGCCAGCAACTGGAGGGCGGGCGACGGCTCGTCGGTGACGATGCGCAGCACGGCGGCCGGGTGGCGGGCGACCAGCTCGGGGAGGATGTGCGTGGCAGCGAACCGGGCCGCGTCCTCATGACCGGCGACCACGTCGGCGCCGGGCGAGGCCAGCACGACATAGCCCGCGCGCTCCTCGAACCGGAGGTGCCCTGCTGCGCCCGCGGCCGCGCTGCGCACCACGGCGCTGCGCAGGTGGGGAGCGGTGCCCACGAGCCACCGGCGGTCCCGCGACGTGGCGCACCAGGCGGCGTCGGCCTCCCGGGCCATGCGCGCCAGCTGGCCCCGGAGGGCTTCGGCGACGACGTCGCGTTCCTCGGCCGTCTCCGCGGCCTCCGCGGCCTCGGCTCCGGCGATCGCCGGCGGGCCCGCCGAGGCCACGTCCTCGAAGTCGAGGGACGGGAGGGCGAGGATGCGCTGGGCCTGGGGCTGCGTGCTCCGCAGGCTCGCCTCGAGGCGCCGGTGCCCGGCGAGGTCGGTGACGACGACGTGCGAGTACCGCAGGGCCCGGCGGGCCAGCCAGGCGTCCCAGTCCTCGGGAGCGGTGACCACCTCGACGCCCCGGCGCAGCAGTGCCGGGGCGTCCTGCCCCGCCCGGCGGCCGTCGAGGGCGACGACGGTGACGCCGCCGTCCGGTACCAGCACCGACAGGTCGCACACGAGCTGGGCGGCCCGTCGCTCGGCGTACGCTCCGTCGGCGGAGGGAACGGCCCGGGTCACGACGAGCACCGCGTCCCCCGGTGTCGCTTCGTCGGGCCCCGCCTCGCTCCCGGAGGTGGCGGTGTCGTCCACGACGCACGACGCCGGCTCGTACCGGCAGGAGAGCCCGGCGTCGGCGAGGCGGCCGCAGAGCTCGGCGCCGGCGGCGAGCAGTCCCCGGACGGCGGGTTCGAACCCGCCGGCGGCGGTGAACCCGGACCGCCGCACGCACAGGCACGCCGCCGAGCCCGCCTGCGTCCGGCGCGGCAGCGCCTGCTCGGCGGGCGCCGGCCGGGCGGCTGCGTCCGCCGACGGCGCCACCCGCGGGACGGCGCATCCCACGCCGTCCGCGGCGACGGCCTCCAGGAGGGGAGCGAGCCATCCCGTCGGCAGCCCGGCGCCGGCGGCGACGAAGCACAGGGCGCGCCCGGTGGCGAAGGACGCGCCACGGTCGGCGGCGGTCCCGAAGGGAACGGGCTCGGCCAGGCGGACCAGCCGGGCCCCGGGACGGTCGAGCCCGGCGGCGGCGCGGCCGTTCGCCACGACGATCACCTCCGCCACGCCGGGCGACCGGAGGGCGGCGTCCACCGTGGTCGCCGGGTCGCGATCGCCGGGGCCGACGACGACGACGACGGAGGCGTCGCGCCCGTCGCCCGCCGCGCCCGTGCTCACAAGCGGCTGCCTCGCAGCCGGGCGTAGACGGCGCGCGCCGGCCGCAGGACACGCAGCACCCGGACGTTCCGCAGCGCCTCCAGCTCGGCGCGGGCGCGCGCCAGCTCGGCGGCGCACTCGCCGTGGCGGGCCGCTTCCTGGATGAGCCGGATCTCGAGCTCGTTGCGCTCGTTGCGCAGGCGCACCGACCGTGCCCGCAAGGCGGCCATCTCGCCGTCGTGTCGCCCGACGTGGTCGGCGACGGCCAGCCGTTCGGCCGCCAGCCGCTCGCGCATCCGCTGGTGGGCCTGGGCCAGCGCCCCGACGTACTCGGCGGTCGTGAGCGCCCGGCTGGTGTCGCTCGGCCTCGGGCGGGCGGCGGCGCTGGCCCCGACGACGGCGGCGACGCGGTCGAACTGGGTGTCCAGCTCGGCCTGGACGGCCCGCACGTCCGTCACGCCGTCGACCGACTCCAGGCCGCGGGCGACGTCGGCGGGCGCGCCGGCCGCGCCCACGTCGAGACGGGGCACCCCGTAGGCGCGGGCCAGGGTCGCGGCGAACGGCGATGTGGCGGCGACGCCGGCCGCGTGGGCGATGACGGCCACGATGTCGTCGACGGTGGCGTCCCCGGGCACGCGGTGCACCGGCGCGGTCAGGGACGAGGCGATGGCGTCGGCCACCGCCGCCGAGTCGCCGCCGGCCGATGTGGTCATCAACACCACGGCGGCGGCGTCGGCGGACGCTGCCGCGTCGACCTCCCTCGCCACTTCGGCGACGTGCGGCGCCAGCGCACCGTCCACGTCCACCACCAAGCCCGACCCGGTCGGCGGGAGCCAGCCCATCATGCGGACGTAGTGGAGTCGCCGGGCCAGCGCCGGCGCAGGCATCAAGCGGGGGACGAGGAGCAGCGGGTCCGGAATCCTCCCCGCCACCGGGCCGTGTGCTGCCGTCGACGCCTCGGCGGAGCGCCGTCCGGCGCCGGCGCCCTGCGGCGGGCCGTCGCCGTCCCGTACGCCGCTCCACGCCACCGGGCACTCGGCGGCCCGGGCCGCCGAAGCGCCGGCGCCCTCCGCGTCGCCCGCGACCACGACGCAATCGAGCCCGGCCGGCAGCCCGGCGGCGCCGAGGACCTCGACGGTCAGGCCGCCGTCGTGGGGACCGGGCCCGGCCGTCGGGCCGGCCGCCAGGATGCGCCACGTGGCCCCGGCGACGCGGCGGGCGAGCTCGGCGTGGGTCACCCGCACGGTGAGGGCGGTCCGGAGGTCGTCGGGGCCCCAGTCGGCCACCAGGCCCACGGTCGCCGCCGAACGCTCCGCCGCCGGCTCGGCGGCGGGCGGCGGGGCGGCGATGACCTCGCCGCTGTCCTCCGCCACCGCCCGCACGACGAACTGGTAGGTGGTCGACCCGGGGTCGCCCTCGACGGCGTCGACGACGCCCTCGTCGAACTCCTCCCGGCGGACGTCGATGTCGGTGTCGAACACCCCGGCCGTCGTGCGGCGCACGTCCACCGGGACCAGGCCGGCCTCCCGGAAGGTCTCGTACACCG
>DATLFN010000104.1 GCA_035540975.1 Acidimicrobiales bacterium | reverse complement strand
GGCCCGGGCCAGGGTGAGGTGCCCGGAGAAGCGACGGCCGGGGTGGGGGAGCCGCCCGACGACCGTCGCTTCTCCGGGCACCTCACCCTGGCCCGGGCCCGTGACCGCCGCGGTGGCGACCTCGCGCCGTTCGCCGGCTTCGCCGTGGCGGGGCGGTGGGAGGTGCCCGAGCTGGCGCTGGCGGCGAGCCGGCCCGGTCCCGGCGGCGCCCGCTACGAGGTGGTGGACGCCCTGCCCGTGTGAGGGTCCTTGTCCGAACATCCGTTCGCAATTACACTGACGGAACTTCAGAGCTGTCAGTGTCACACCCTCTCCGTAGGGTGACCTTCGACCAGAACGGACGGACCGATGAGGGGAGCACCGATGGAGCGGGACACGGCACTCGACGTGGCGCTGGGCCAGATCGACAAGCAGTTCGGGAAGGGCTCGGTGATGCGGATGGGCGACCGGCCCGCCATGAACATCCGGTCCATCCCCACCGGGGCGATGGCGCTGGACCTGGCCCTCGGGGTCGGCGGCCTGCCCCGCGGGCGCATCGTCGAGGTCTACGGCCCGGAGTCGTCGGGCAAGTCCACCCTCGCCATGCACGTGGTGGCCGAGGCGCAGCGCAACGGCGGCATCTGCGCCTACATCGACGCCGAGCACGCCATGGACCCGGTGTACGCCAAGGCCATCGGCGTGAACATCGACGACCTGCTCATCTCCCAGCCCGACACCGGGGAGCAGGCCCTGGAGATCGCCGACATGCTGATCCGCTCGGGCGCGCTGGACGTGCTGGTGGTGGACTCGGTCGCCGCCCTCACGCCCCGGGCCGAGATCGAGGGCGAGATGGGCGACAGCCACGTCGGCCTCCAGGCCCGGCTCATGTCGCAGGCGCTGCGCAAGCTCACCGGCACGCTCAGCCGCTCCGACACCATCGCACTGTTCATCAACCAGCTGCGGGAGAAGATCGGCGTCATCTACGGCTCGCCCGAGGTCACGCCCGGCGGCCGGGCCCTCAAGTTCTACAGCTCGGTCCGGCTCGACATCCGCCGCATCGAGTCCATCAAGGACGGTGGCGAGATCGTGGGCAGCCGCACCCGGGTCAAGGTCGTGAAGAACAAGTGCGCTCCGCCGTTCAAGCAGTGCGAGTTCGACATCGGCTTCGGCCAGGGCATCAGCCGCGAGGGCTCGCTCATCGACGTGGGCACCACCATCGGCATCGTGAAGAAGTCGGGCGCCTGGTACACCTACGAGGGCGAGCAGCTGGGCCAGGGCCGGGAGAACGCCAAGCAGTTCCTCAAGGAGCACCCCGAGCTCATGGTGGAGCTGGACGACCGGATCCGGCGCCAGACCGGCCTGATCGCCGGCGGCGACGACAGCCTGGGCCAGCCCGGCGACGACGAGCCCATCCTCATCGGGGACTAGCGCTTCGACCCCATTCGTTCGCTCCGCTCACTCCATTCGGTCGCATTGGATCGTGCTCCGGCGGCCGGGCGGAGCTCGCCCGCCTCCGCGCTGTCCTTCTCGTTGTCCGCAGCCGTGGAGGCCGCCTGCGGCGGCGAGTGCGGCCACGGACCTTGCCGCTCCGAACGGGGCAACCCGTTTCCGGTCGCTGCGGCCGGCGCACTTCGGCGGGGGGCGGAGGAACCGGGGACGGTCGCGTCGAATTCGTACCCAGTGGCCGCCCGGTAGCCCGGGCGGCGTCTGGGGGCCCCCATGGAAGTGCTCAAGGTCAGCAGCAAGTCGAACCCCAACTCGTGCGCGGGCGCCCTGGCCGGCGTGATCCGCCACCACGGGGCGGCCGAGCTCCAGGTGGTGGGCGCCGGGGCGCTCAACCAGGCCGTCAAGGCCGTCGCCATCGCCCGCGGCTTCCTGGCGTCGTCGGGCCTCGACGTGGTGTGCGTCCCCATGTTCGCCGACATCGAGATCGACGGTCAGAGCCGCACGGCCATCCGCCTGCTCGTCGAGGACCGGGACCGGCGCCACCCCGCCACCATCGACGTTCGCGACTCCGCTCCGGCGCCCGTCGCCGCCCTCACCGACGTCGCCGCCCTCACCGACGTCGCCGGCTGATCGGGCCCGGCCGGGCCGGGCTCAGCGGGTGCGCAGGCCGGCGGGCGGCACCGGCACGGCGATCCGGCTGGCCTGCACGTACGCCTCCATGTCGTCGGCCGGCAGGGGGCGGGCGAACAGGTACCCCTGGCCCATGTCGGCGCCGATGGCGAGCAGCTCGGCCGCCTGCTCCGGGCGCTCGATGCCCTCGGCCACCGTCTGGAGGTTGAACGTGCGGGCCAGGCGCACGACGGCCCGAGCCACCGCCGACTGCTCCGGCCCGCTGGTCACGCCGACCACGAAGGACTTGTCGATCTTGAGGATGTCGATGGGCAGCGACCGCAGATAGCTGAGCGACGAGTAGCCGGTGCCGAAGTCGTCGACGGCCAGGCTGAGCCCCAGCTCCTTCAGCCGCCGGAGCTTGGCCACGGTGGCGGCGAAGTCGTGCATGAACAGGTTCTCGGTGATCTCGAGGGTCAGGTAGCGCCCGTCCAGGCCCGACATGGCCAGGGCGGCGGCCACCTCGTCGAAGAAGTCCTCGTCCTCGACCTGGCGCACCGAGGTGTTGACGCAGAGCCGCAGGGGGTCGGCCATCGCGTACCGCCGGTGCCAGATCGCCACCTGGAGGCACGCCTCGTCGAGGATGTGCCGGCCCATCTCCCGGATGAACCCGCTGTCCTCGGCGACGGTGATGAAGTCGGCCGGCATGATGACGCCCCGCTCGGGGTGCTGCCAGCGCACGAGCACCTCCGTCCCCGTGACGCGCTGGGTGGCCAGGTCGACGATGGGCTGGTAGGCGAGGAACAGCTCGTCGCGGGCGACGGCCCGGCGCAGGTCGGCCTCGAGGTCGAGCCGTCGCATGGCGGCGTGGTGCATCTCCGGCTCGAACACCCGGTACTGCGCCTTGCCCGCCGACTTGGCCGTGTACATGGCGGCGTCGGCGTTGCGCAGCAGGGCGTCGGAGTCCTGGCCCGACTCGCTGAGGGCGATGCCGATGCTGCCGGTGACGACCACCTCCTTTCCCTGCACGACGATCGGCGCGAGCAGGACGTCGAGGATGCGCTTGGCCAGCAGGGCGGTGTCGAGCTGCGAGGTGTTCTCGATCAGCACGGCGAACTCGTCGCCGCCCAGCCGGGCGGCCGTGTCGCCGGGGCGCATCCAACGCAGGAGCCGGTGGCCGACCTCGGACAGGACCTCGTCGCCGGCCGCGTGCCCCAGGCTGTCGTTGATCGTCTTGAAGCCGTCCAGGTCGACGAACAGCACCGCATGGGGGCGGGCCGGCGTCCTCCGCAGCCGGGCCAGGGCCTTGTCGACGTGTTCGCGGAACAGCGCCCGGTTGGCCAGCCCGGTGAGGGGGTCGTACAGCGCCCGGCGCAGCAGCTCCTCCTCGTGGGCTTTTCGCTCGCTCACGTCGCGGACGTTGAGCACGCGCCCCGGGAGCCCCGGGTCGCCCGTCTCCATGGCCGTCACCTCGGTCGTGACCCAGTGGCCGTGGAGGTGCGACAGGCGGATCTCGTCGTACGTCCGGCCGCCGGAGTCGACCGGTCGGGCGAGCAGCTCCTCGAGGGCGGTGCGGTCGTCCGGGTGGACCAGGGCGGCGAGGTGCTTGCCCGTCGTCCACGCCGCCGGCCGCCCGAGCATCGTGGCGGCCGACGACGAGGCGCGGCGGATCACCCCGCGGGCGTCGACCTCGACGGTCAGGTCGGCGGAGCGCTCCAGCACCGCTTCGATGGCCCGGCTGCGCTCGATCTCGGCGCTCATGGCCCCGATGGTCTCGACCAGGGCGCCCAGGTCGCCACCGTCGGGGATCCCGCCCGGCCAGCTGACCGGGGTCGCCGCCACGGCCGACGCCGCCTGCTCGAGCCGGCGGAGGGGGAGGACCACCCGCCGGCGCACGGTTCGGGCCGAGACGGCGCCCACCACCACGGCGACGGCGGCGGCGCCGGGGACGGCGGGGCCGAGCGCCGCCGAGCGGAGGCTGGGACTGGCCAGCGAGGCGAGGCCGAGGGCGGCCCCGACGAGGGCGAGGGCGAGCGCGGGCAGGTAGGCCGCGCGGGCGGCGTCGCGCGCGTGGTGCCCGGGGTGGACGCCGTCCGTGCCCGGAGCGGCGCCCTTCATGGCCGAAGCAGCCCACAGACGGGTCCTCACGCTCTGGTTCCATCGACCGGAATGGCCGGTCTCTGAGCTACACGACGGCAGCACTCACGACAAGGTCCCGGCTGCCGATAGGGAACGCGATGCCGAAACCGCCGGTTCGGGGGGCCGACGCCGCCGACCCGTTCGCGCCCCTCGCCGTGCGCAGCGCGGCGACGGTGGATGCGGTCGACCCGTACGCCCTGGGCCCGGTGCGCAAGGTGTACCTGATCTGGCTTTCGGGCGCGTCGTGCGAGGGATGCACGGTGGCGGCCACCGGCGGCACCCATCCCCGCCTGGAGAAGCTCGTGATGGGCGCCATCCCAGGCCTGCCGCGGGTCGAGCTGGTCCACAGCCTGGTCTCGGTCGAGTCGGGCTCGGCGTGGGTCGAGAACCTCCGCCTGGCCGAGCGGGGCGAGCTCGACGCCCCCTACCTGATCACCTGGGAGGGCTCGGTCCTCGACGAGCGCCTGGCCGGCGACGGCTTCTGGCACGCCGTCGGGGAGGACGAGGCGACCGCCCGGCCCATCACGTCGCGGGAGTGGCTGGAGCGGCTGGCACCCGGCGCGGCGGCCGTCGTCGCCATCGGTACCTGCGCCTCGTGGGGCGGCATCCCGGCCGCCGCCGGCAACCCGACGGGCGCCGCCGGCGTGGGCGACGTCCTCGGCCCCGACTGGGTGTCGTCGGCGGGCGTGCCCCTCGTCCGCATCCCGGGGTGCGCGCCGCTGGGCGACAACTACACCGAGACCGTCGCCGCCCTGCTGCTGCACCTCAACGGCCTGGCTCCCCTGCCGGAGCTGGACGCCTCGGGCCGGCCGACGTGGCTGTTCGCCGAGACCGTGCACAGCAACTGCCCCCGGGCCCGCTACTACGACGAGGGCGTCTTCGCCGCCGAGCAGGGCCAGGCGACGTGCCTGGTGGAGCTGGGCTGCTGGGGCCCCGTCGTGCAGTGCAACATCGCCGAGCGGGGGGTGATCGACGGCCACGGGGGGTGCATGTCCATGGGCGGCATCTGCATCGGCTGCACCATGCCGGGTTTCCCCGACCGCTACTCGCCGTTCGTCGACGGGCCGCCGCAGCCCCGGGCCGCCGAGCCGGCCGTCGAGCGGTCGGCGGGCGGGTTCGCCAGGCACATGCGCCTGGTGCGCGGCCGCCATGCCCGCCGCCGGGCCAGGGCCGCCGACGCCACGGCGGAGTGGAGGCCGGGCCCGGGGGCGACGCCGAGGTTCTACCGCGACGGGCTGCCGGCCACCCCGGGGCCGGCCGGCGGCCACGAACGTCCACGGGGCTGACGCGGGGTCCGTGGCCGCACTCGCCGCCGCAGGCGGCCACGGCGGGCGCGAGAATGGCGCCCCCATGGGCCGCAAGTACCTGATCCGCACCTTCGGGTGCCAGATGAACGAGCACGACTCGGAGCGGATCGCCGGGTTGCTCGAGGCCGAGGGCATGGAGGCGACGGCCGACGCCGACGAGGCCGACGTGGTGGTGCTCAACACGTGCTGCATCCGCGAGAACGCCGACAACAAGCTGTACGGCAACCTCGGGCACCTCAAGGCCCTGAAGGACCGTCGCCCCGACCTCCAGATCGCGGTCGGGGGTTGCCTGGCCCAGAAGGACCGGGACCTGATCCAGCGGCGGGCGCCCCACACCGACGTGGTGTTCGGCACCCACAACGTCGGCTCGGCGGCCGTCCTGCTCGAGCGGGCCCGCCTCGAGGGGCCGGTCATGGAGATCCTCGAGGAGTCCGACGCCTTCCCCTCGGCGCTCCCCGCCCGACGCGACGTGCCGTGGGCGGCGTGGGTCACCATCCAGATCGGCTGCGACAACGCGTGCGCCTTCTGCATCGTGCCCGCGGTGCGGGGCAGGGAGATCAGCCGCCCGCCCGACGACGTGGCCGGCGAGGTCGAGCGGCTGGCCGCCGCGGGCACGGTGGAGGTGACCCTCCTCGGCCAGAACGTGAACTCCTACGGGCGCGACCTCACCTCCCGCCGCCCCCTGTTCGCCTCGCTCCTGCACCGGGTCGGCTCCGTCGACGGGATCCGCCGGGTGCGCTGGACCAGCCCCCACCCCAAGGACCTGCGGCCCGAGACCATCGAGGCGATGGCCACCGTTCCCGCCGTGTGCGAGCACCTGCACCTCCCGCTCCAGTCCGGCAGCGACCGGGTGCTGGCCGCCATGCACCGGGGCTACACGGCCGAGCGCTACCTGCGGCGGCTTTCCGAGGCCCGGGCCGCCGTGCCCGACCTGGCCGTCACCACCGACCTCATCGTGGGCTTCCCGGGCGAGACGGAGGACGACTTCGCCGCCACCCTCGAGGTCGTGGCCGAGGCCGGCTACGACAGCGCCTACACCTTCGTGTTCTCGCCCCGCCCGGGCACCTCGGCGGCGGAGATGGCGGACCGCTTCGTGCCCGCCGACGTGGTGGCCGAGCGCTTCGAACGGCTTCGGGTGGTGGTGGAGCGGTCGGCGCTGGCCCGCCACGACGCCCGGGTGGGGCGGGTCGAGGAGGTGCTCGTCGAGGGCCCCAGCCGCAAGCAGCCGGCCTTCCTCACCGGCCGCACCCGCCAGAACAAGCTCGTGCACTTCGAGGCCGAGCCCCTGGCACCCGGCACCTTCGCCGACGTCCGGGTCACCGCCGCCGCGCCCCACCACCTGCGGGGCGAGCTGGTCTCGGTCACCGCCCGCCCCCGGCACCGCACCCGCATCCCCGTCGCCGCCGGGTGACGCCGGCGCCCGCGCCGGGGCCCCACCTCGCGCTGGTGGGGCCGACGGCGTCGGGCAAGTCGGCGCTGGCGCTGGAGGTGGCCCGCCGCCTCCCGGACGTGGAGCTGGTGTCGGTCGACTCCATGCAGGTCTACCGGGGGATGGACGTGGGCACGGCCAAGCCGACGCCGGCCGAGCGGGCCGAGGTGCCCGTCCACCTGGTCGACATCGCCGACCCGTCCGAGGACTTCTCGGTGGTGGAGTTCCAGGCCGCCGCCCTCTCCGTCCTGGGGGACGTGGAGGCGAGGGGCCACCGCGCCCTGCTGGTGGGCGGCACCGGCCTCTACCTGCGGGCCGTCGTCGAGGGGCTGTCCGTGCCGCCGCAGTGGCCGGCGGTGCGGGCCGAGCTGGAGGCGGAGCCGGACACGGCGGCGCTGCACCGCCGCCTGGCCGGCCTCGACCCGGTGGCCGCGGCGCGCATGACGCCCACCAACCGGCGCCGGGTCGTCCGCGCCCTGGAGGTGGTGGTGGGCTCGGGACGGCCGTTCTCGTCGTTCGGCGTCGGCCTGGACGTGCACCCGCCCGTCCCCTTCCTCCTGGCCGGCGTGTGGCTGCCCCGCGAGGTGGTCGGCGAGCGCATCGCCCGCCGGTTCGCCGCCATGGTGGGCGCCGGCCTGGTCGGCGAGGTCGCCGCCCTGGCCGCCCGCCCCCGTGGGCTGTCCCGCACCGCGTCGCAGGCCCTCGGCTACCGCGAGGTGCTGGCCCACCTGCGGGGCGAGTGCAGCCTGGACGAGGCGGTGGACGAGGCGGTCCGCCGGACCCGGCGCTTCGCCCGCCGCCAGCGGGTGTGGTTCCGGCGCGACCCCCGGGTGACCTGGTACGGCTGCGAGGAGAACCCGGTCGCCCTGACCGGCGCGCTGCTGGGAGACTGGGGGCGACGATGACGACCCTGTCCCTCACGAAGCACCACGGTCTCGGCAACGACTTCCTCGTCCTCCTCGACCTCGACGGCGCCCGGCCGGTGGACGCAGCCCTGGCCCGGGCCCTGTGCGACCGCCACCGCGGGGTGGGCGCCGACGGCATCCTGCGGGTCACGGCGGGGACCGACGGCGCCGACGTCACCATGCAGCTGCGCAACGCCGACGGCAGCCTGGCCGAGATGAGCGGCAACGGCATCCGCTGCCTGGCCCAGGCCGTGCTGGACGCCGGCGTGCTGGCCGGTCCCAACCTCACCGTTGCCACCTCGGCCGGCGTGCGCCACCTCACCGTGCGCCCCGGTGACGTCGATGGCGTGCTCCACGTGAGCGTCGACATGGGGCCGGCCAAGGTCGGCCCCGACCAGCCCCAGCCGACCGACGACCGGGGCGTGCGTCCCGTCGACATGGGGAACCCTCACCTGGTGGTGCGGGGGCCGTCGTTCACGACCGAGGACGTGCTCGGCATGGGCGCCCACCTCCAGACGCTGTACGCGGGGGGCGTGAACGTGGAGTTCGTCACCGTGGGCCCGGGCCTCGACGAGCTCACCATGCGGGTCTGGGAACGGGGCGTGGGCGAGACGCAGGCGTGCGGCACGGGAGCGTGCGCGGCGGCCGCCGCCGTCCACGAGTGGGGCCTGGTGGGCACCCGCGTGGTGGTCCACCAGCCGGGCGGCGACGCCGAGGTGGAGCTGCGCCCCGACGGCGTGGTCCTCACCGGCCCGGCCCAGCGCGTCGCCCGCATCGAGGTCGACGCCGCCATCGGGGGCGGACCGTGAGCCTCATCGAGAGGACCTTCCGGGAGAAGATCATCCTGGTGGGCGTGGCCCGCAGCGCCGCCGAGGTGGACGACGTGGAGGCCCACCTCGACGAGCTGGCCCTGCTGGTGGACACGGCGGGCGCCGACGTGGTCGGCCGGGTCATCCAGCGCCGGGCCACGCCCGACCCCGCCACCTACGTGGGCAAGGGCAAGGCCGAGGAGCTGCGGGACCTGTCCCTGGCCGTGGACTCGGACACGGTCGTGTTCGACGACGAGCTGTCGCCCGCCCAGCACCGCAACCTGGAGAAGATCCTGGGCCGGACCGCCATCGACCGCACGGCGGTGATCCTCGACATCTTCGCCCAGAACGCCTCGACCCTCGAGGGCCGGGCCCAGGTCGAGCTGGCCCTCCTGCGCTACCGCCTGCCCCGCCTGCGGGGCAGGGGGACGACGCTGTCCCAGCAGGGCGCCGGCATCGGCACCCGGGGACCGGGCGAGACGCAGCTGGAGGTCGACCGGCGCCGCCTCGTGCGGCGCATGACCAAGCTGGAGGCGGAGCTCGAGCAGCTGGGCCGCACCCGCCGCACCCAGCGGGCGGCCCGGGCCCGCAGCCGCATCCGGTCGGTGTCGCTGGTCGGCTACACCAACGCCGGCAAGTCGACCCTGCTCAACCACCTCACCGACGCCGGCGTGCTGGTGGAGGACCGCCTGTTCGCGACACTCGACCCCCGGACCCGCCGACTCGACCTGCCCGGCGGCGAGCAGGTGCTCGTGTCGGACACCGTGGGGTTCGTGCGCAAGCTGCCCCACCAGCTGGTGGAGGCGTTCAAGTCGACGCTCGAGGTCGTGCGCGAGTCGGACCTGCTGGTCCACGTGGTCGACTCGTCGTCGCCCGAGCCGGAGGCGCAGATCGACGCCGTGCGGGGCGTGCTGGACGAGCTGGGCGCCGACCGGGTGCCGGAGCTGCTGGCGTTCAACAAGGCCGACGTCACCGACGAGGCCAAGCGCCTGTCGGGCGACCACCCCGGCTCGGTCGCCATCTCGGCCGTGACCGGGGCGGGCATCGACGACCTGCTGGCCGCCGTGGGCGACCGCCTGCGGGCCGCCGCCTCGGTGGTCGACCTGGCCGTCCCCTACGACCGCGGCGACGTGGTGGCCGCCGTCCACCGGGAGGGCGAGGTGCTGGCCGAGGAGCACGGCGAGGCCGGCACCCGCATCCGGGCCCGCCTGGACGCCGCCGGCACCGCCCGCTTCGCCGAGTTCCTGGCCCGGGAGCCGGCGTGACCGGGGGCGGGTTCGAGCCGCCCGTCTACCCCTACGAGCGCCTGGCCGGGACCAAGGAGAAGGCCGAGGCCCACCCTGGTGGGGCCGTCGACCTGTCCATCGGGACCCCGACCGACGCCGCCCCGCCCGCCGTGGTGGAGGCGCTGGCGTCGTCGGGGGCGGAGGCCGGCTACCCGATGTCGGTGGGCAGCGCCCGCTACCGGGAGGCGGCCGCCGGGTGGATGGCCCGGCGTCTCGGCGTGAGCGTCGGCCCCGGCCGCGTCTACGCCTGCGTCGGCACCAAGGAGTTCGTCTCCACGCTGCCCCACTGGCTGCGCCTGCGGTCACCCGACCGCGACACCGTCCTGCACCCGGCGGTGGCGTACCCCAGCTACGCCATGGGCGCCACCCTGGCCGGCGGCCGGTCCGTCGAGGTGCCGGTGGACGACCACTGGCGGCTCGACCTGTCGGCCATCGACCCCGGCGACGCCCGGCGCGCCCTCCTCCTGTGGGTCAACAGCCCGGGCAACCCGGCCGGCCAGCTGGACGACCTGGAGGCGGCCGCCGAGTGGGGACGGGCCTTCGGCGTGCCCGTGTTCAGCGACGAGTGCTACGCCGAGTACACGTGGGACGGGCCGCCCCGCACCATCCTGTCGTCGGGCACCGAGGGCGTGGTGGCCGTCCACTCGCTGTCCAAGCGGTCCAACGCGGCGGGCCTGCGGGCCGGGTTCTACGCCGGCGATGCCGACCTGACCCGGTACCTCTCGGAGGTCCGCAAGCACGTCGGCCTGCTGGTCCCCGGGCCCGTGCAGGCGGCGGCCGCCGTCGCCCTCGACGACGACGCCCACGTGGACGCGCAGCGGGCCCGCTACCGGGAGCGCCTCGAGCTGTTCCGCCGGTTCCTGGCCGCCCTGGGGGTGGACGCCCCGCTCCCCGGCGGCGGCTTCTACCTGTGGGCGCCGGCCCCCGGCGGCGACGCCTGGGGCTTCACCGAGCGGCTGGCCGGCGCGGGCGGCTGTCTGGTCAGCCCGGGCGACCTCTACGGGGAGGCGGGCGCCGGCCACGTCCGGATCGCCCTGGTCCGCCCCACCGAGCGACTCCGACTGGTCGCCGAGCGCATGGGCGTCGACCCCGCCTGACCGCCGGCGGCGCCGGGTCGCCCGGATGACCCGGAACCTGTCGCCGGAACGACTCGGATCCGGGTCGTTTCCGGTACAGGTACGGCGGCGGGGCGCCGCGGCCCTAGGCTGGCGCCCCGTGCGTGTTGGCATCGAGGTTGCACAGCACCGCCTGGAGTGGTTCCAGCTGCTCGAACGGGTCGGCTGGGCGGAGGAAGCCGGGTTCGACGGCGCCTGGGTGTTCGACCACTTCAAGCCGCTGTACGGCACCGGCCCCGGGCCGTGCCTGGAGAGCTGGACGCTCCTCGCCGGCCTCGCCGCCGCCACCACCCGCATCCGCCTGGGGGTGCTCGTCACCGGCATGACGTACCGGCACCCGTCGGTGCTGGCCGCCGAGGCGGTGACGGTGGACCAGATCTCCGGCGGGCGGCTGGAGCTGGGCCTGGGGGCGAGCTGGTTCGAGCGCGAGCACCTCGAGCTCGGCATCCCCTTCCCCCGCACGGCCGAGCGGGTCGACCGGCTCGTCGAGGGCATCGAGGTCGTGCGCCGGCTCATGACCGCCGACGACGTCAGCTTCGCCGGCGACCACTACCGGCTGAAGCGGGCCACCTACCGGCCCCGCCCCGTGCAGCGCCCCTACCCGCCGCTGTGGATCGGGGCGTCGGGCGAGCAGCGGATGCTGCCGCTGGTCGGGCGGGTGGCGGACGCCTGGCACTGCTTCGCCTCGGGCGACGACTACGCCCGCAAGTGGGAGATCGTGGCCGACGCCGCCGAGAAGGCGGGGCGGGACCCCGACACCATCCTGCGCTCCGCCCAGCTCTCGCTGTCGGAGCCGTGGGACGCCGTGCGCAAGGCGGCCGCCGGCCACCGGGCCAACGGGGTGGGCTACCTGGTGTGCAGCTGGCCGTCCGAGGGGCGGCTGCGGGCCGAGGAGTTCGTGGACCGGGTGCTGCCCGAGCTGGTCACCGCCTGACCCGACCGACGCCGCCCCGGCTCGGTTCAGTCCGCGATCGCGCGCCACCCCCCGGCGCGCCATCGCGAGGTGAACGGCCGTCCCGGCACGACCGCCGGTAGCCTCGCCGCCATGCCCGACCTGCAGGCCACCATCGAGGAGCTCTGGGAGGGACGCGCCGAGCTGAGCGCCGGCGACGGCGGCGCCCTCGCCGCCGTCCGGGAGGCGGTCGGCCTCCTCGACACCGGCCAGGCCCGGGTGGCTGAGTGGGACGAGGCGACGGACCGGGTGACCGTCCACACCTGGCTCAAGCAGGCGGTGCTGTTGATGTTCAAGCTGGCCGCCATGCAGACCGTCGAGCTGGGGCCGTTCCAGTACGCCGACAAGATCCCGCTCAAGCGGGGCTACGCGGAGGCGGGCGTGCGGGTGGTGCCGGGAGCGTCGGCCCGTTGGGGCTCGTTCCTGGACCGGGGCGTCATCCTCATGCCCAGCTACGTGAACATCGGCGCCCGGGTCGGGTCGGGGACGATGGTGGACACGTGGGCCACCGTCGGGTCGTGCGCCCAGGTGGGCGCCAACGTCCACCTGTCGGGCGGCGTGGGCATCGGCGGCGTGCTCGAGCCGCCCCAGGCGGCGCCGGTGTTCGTGGGCGACGAGGCCATGATCGGCAGCCGCTGCATGATCACCCAGGGGGCTCGGGTCGGTACCGGGGCGGTGCTGGCCGAGGGCGCCGTCCTCAACCCCGGCATCCCCGTCATCGACGTGCAGACGGGTGAGGAGCTGAGCCGGGGCGTGGTGCCGGCGTGGACCGTCGCCGTCCAGGGAAGCCGGCGCAAGCAGTTCCCGGGGGGCGAGTTCGGGCTGCCCTGCATCCTGGTCCTCAAGCGCCTGGCCGAGGGCGAACGCCACGACAAGGCCAAGCTCAACGAGGTCCTGCGCGAGCACGGCGTCTCGGCGTGACCCCGGGGGCCGACCTCCTCGCGCTCACCGCCGAGCTGGTCGACATCCCGTCGGTGAGCCACGACGAGCGGGCCCTCGCCGACCACGTGGAGGCGCAGCTGCGGGCCGTCCCGTGGCTCGCCGTCGACCGCATCGGCGACAGCGTGGTCGCCCGCACCCACCTGCACCGGCCGGCCCGCCTGGTGCTGGCCGGTCACCTCGACACGGTGCCGCCCAACGGCAACGAGCGGGCCCGCATCGACGGCGACGTGCTGTGGGGCATCGGGGCGGCCGACATGAAGGCGGGCTGCGCCGTCCACCTCGACCTGGCGCGCACGGTGGCCGACCCGGTGGTCGACGTCACCTACGTGTTCTACGAGTGCGAGGAGGTCGAGTCGCGCTACAACGGCCTGCGCCGGCTGCTGGCCGAACGGCCCGACCTCGTCGAGGGCGACGCCGCCGTCCTGGGCGAGCCCACGGCGGCCACCATCGAGGCCGGGTGCCAGGGCACGCTCCGCCTGGCGGTGACGCTGGCGGGGGAGCGGGCCCACACCGCCCGGCCCTGGTTCGGCGTCAACGCCATCCACCGCCTGGGCCCGCTGCTCGAGCGGGTCGAGGCGTTCCGGGGGCGCAACGTGGTGCTGGACGGGTGCGAGTTCGCCGAGGCGCTCTCGGCCGTGCGGGTCGACGGTGGGGTGGCGGGCAACGTGGTGCCCGACCGGGCCACCATCGCCCTCAACCACCGCTACGCCCCCGACCGCGACGCCACCATGGCCGCCGCCGCCGTGCGCGAGCTGCTCGGGGCGACGGTGGACGAGTCGAGGGGCGACGCCATCGAGCTGGTCGACGCGGCCGACGGGGCGGCACCCGACCTCCGCTCGCCCCTGCTGGCCCGCCTCGTCGCCGCCACCGGCACCGCGCCCCGGGCCAAGCTGGGGTGGACCGACGTGGCCTTCTTCGCCGCCCGGGGCATACCCGCCACCAACTACGGGCCCGGCGACCCCAACCTGGCGCACGCCGCCGGCGAGCGGGTGGAGCGGTGGGAGCTGGAGTCGGTGTCGGCCGGCTTGCGGGCCCTGCTCACCGAGGGCTGATGCTTCGACCTCATTCGTTCGCTCCGCTCACTCCATTCGGTCGAGTTTGGTCGTGCTCCGGCGGGCGAGCGGAGCTCGCCCCCCTCCGCCCAGTCCTTTTCCTTGTCCGCAGCCGTCGAGGCCGCCTGCGGCGGCGAGTGCGGCCGCAGACCTTGCCGCTGCGAACCGGCAACTGTTTCCGGTCCCGCGTCTAGGCGGGCTCGGCGCCGCCTTCGATGACGGGCGGGTCCCCGGGCGAGGGGTCCACCACCTCGGCCTCCGAGGCGGGCACGTCGCCCGGCAGCTCCGTCCCGGGGAGCAGCGGCGAATCCGCGTCGCCGCCCGGCAGCGGGCCGGTGCCGGACGGGTTCGGCAGGACGGGATCGGGCATGGGCGCTTCCTCCCTTGTGGCGAGGATCGCGTTCTACCCGGATGCGACGGGCGTACCCACCGGCGGCGAGCAGTCGGGCGCCCGCGGCGAGGAGAGGGCGTCCTCCACGGCGTCCGCCGCCTCGTCCTCGGAGACGTCGACCAACTCGCACTCGAGGCGGCAGCGGTGCCGGCCCCGGGCGCCGGAGGCCGCCCGCTGCACCTGGTCGCGCACGTGCGCCACCAGGTGGGCCACGACGGCGCCGACGGAGTACCGGCACGTCCCGTCCGCCTTGGCGCCCGCCACCGGGGAGAAGTGGTCGACGTGGACGGTGACCCGGTCGTCGCCGTCGACGCAGACGTGCAGGCTGTCGCCGTCGGAGATCTCCCGGAGGGACACGCTGCCCGGGTGGAGGATGCCGCCCACCGGCGTGTCGCGGCAGAACCGGCCGCTGGCCACGAGATCGGCGAAGAACCGACGCCGGTCGGGCTTGGCCATGGTGTCGATCGAAGGCTGCTCCACGTCCCCGTCTTCGGAGCGGGACGGGGACGTGGATGGATCAGACGAGCTTGGCCTCCACGTTGATGGTGGCGCCGGTGAGCAGCCGGGAGACCGGGCACGTCCGCTTCGCCTCGTCGGCGATGGTCTGGAACTCGGCGTCCTCGATGCCGGGCACCTCCCCCTCGGTGTGCAGGTCGATGCTGGTGACCGAGAAGCCGGCCTCGCCCTTGTCGAGGTGGACATCGGCCGACGTGCGCACCCGCGTGGGCCGGTGGCCGGCCCGGTCCAGCAGGGCCGAGAACTGCATCGAGAAGCACCCGGCGTGGGCGGCGGCGATCAGCTCCTCGGGATTGGTGCCGGTTCCCTCCTCGAAGCGGGACGCGAACGTGTACGCGCCCTCGTAGGCGCCGCTCCCGAAGCGCATGGTCCCGCTGCCGTCCTTCAGGGCGCCTTCCCACTGGGCGTCCGCGGTGCGTGTCGGCATCGTCCCCTCCGTTCCGTCGTGCGTAGAACGTCCCAACGTAGTGGTCGAGCCGGGGGTCGCGAGCGCCGAAGACTCTGCCACTATGGGCCCGATGTCCTCCTCCCGTCGCCTCTTCGCGCCGGTCGTCGCCGCGCTGGCGCTCGCCGCCACCGTCGGCTCGGCCGGACCGGCCAGCGCCACCAACGACGAGTTCTGGAGCCGACAGTGGGGCCCGGCGAAGATCGGCGCTCCGAGCGCGTGGGCGGCCACGACGGGCAGCGGGATCAAGGTGGGGATCGTGGACAGCGGGGTGGACGTCAACCACGCCGACCTCCAGGGCCGGGTGGCGGCCACCGCCGCGTGCGTCAACACCGGCGGCTCGTCCGCCAGGTGTGCGCCGGGCGGCGGCCAGGACGCCAACGGGCACGGCACGCACGTGGCGGGGATCGTGGCGGCCAACAAGGACAACGGCATCGGGATCGCCGGGGTGGCGCCCTCCGCCCAGCTGGTCGTCGCCCGGGTGTTCCAGAACGACGCCGCCGACCTGTCCGACGTCGAGGCCGGCATCCGGTGGGCGGTCGACCAGGGTGCCAAGATCGTCAACCTCAGCCTGGGTGAGAACGTGCTGCTCGGGGGGCTGCTGGGCGGCGGCGGCTCGCTCGGTCCGGCGCTGAACGACGCGTGGGCCCGGGGTGCCATCCCGGTCGTGGCGTCCGGGAACGCCCAGCTCCTCGGCGGCTCGGGGGGCTACGGCGACGTCAACGCCATCGTGGTGGGCGCCACCGGGCCCGACGACGAGATCGCCGGCTACTCGGTGTCCACGGGGTCGGCCAAGTGGGCCATCGTCGCCCCCGGCGGCAACGGCGCCGAGGGCCGCCAGATCTGGTCGACGTACTGGCGGGCGGGCAGCTCGAACCAGTACGGGTACCTCCAGGGCACGTCGATGGCGACGCCGCACGTCGCCGGCGCGCTCGCCCTGCTCCTGGCCGGCGGCGTGTCGCAGCAGCGGGCGGTGGAGCTCGTGCTGCGCACCGCCAACAGGGCCGTGTCGTGCGGGTCGACGTGCGCCGGGCGGCTCGACGTGGCCGCCGCCGTGGCGGCCGCCGGGATCGCGCCGGCTCCCACCCCGCCCCCGCCCCCCGTCGACACGACGCTGGCCCCGGTGCCCGAGACGTCGACGACGGTGCCGGTCGAGGGGCCGGTCGACGGGCCCGTCGAGGGCCTGCAGGCGGCCGCCGCCGGCGCCGACGACGGCGGAGGCGACGTGGGGGGAGCGGGCGCCCTCGCCGGGGCGCTGCTGGCGGCCGTGGGGCTGGCGTCGTTGCTCGTGCTGCGCCGGGCCGGCACGGGCTGACGACCGGGCCGGCCGCCGTCAGGGCAGGCGGCGCAGCACGGTGACGACCTTGCCGTACACGGTGACGTCCCGCGGGTCGAGCTCCATCGGCGCCAGACGGGGATTGGCGGGGGTGAGGACGACCTTGGCCCCCTTGCGGCCGTAGGTCTTGACGGTGGCCTCCTCGCCGGGGATGCCGGCGACCACGATCTCGCCCTTGCGGGCCTCGGGCTGCTGGCGGACGACGACATAGTCGCCGTCGAGGATCCCGGCGTCCACCATCGAGTCACCCCGGACCCGGAGCATGAACAGCGTGCCGTTGCCGGTGAAGTCGGCGGGCAGGGGGAGCAGCTCCTCGACGTTCTCCTGGGCGAGCACGTCGGTGCCGGCGGCGACGTCGCCCACGAGGGGCACGTGCTGCGTGGGGCGGCGCTCGATGGCGGCGCCCGACGCCGGGTCGTAGCGCACCTCGATGGCCCGCGGCTTGGTGGGGTCGCGCAGGAGGTAGCCCTGGCGCTGCAGCGTGCCCAGGTGGGCGTGCACGGTGGACGACGAGGTGAGCCCGACGGCCTCACCGATCTCCCGCACGGACGGCGGGTACCCGCGTTCGCGCAGCTGGAGCGCGATGAAGTCGAGGATCTCCCGGCGCTTGCCGGTGAGGACGGTGGGCACGGCTTGGGCCTCGGGCATGGTCGTGCTCCTTGCGAACGTGTGTTCCTCCGGGCACGGTAGCAGGCGGCGGCCGGGGGATCAAACACCTGTTCCCTCGGGGACTTGACGGGGAACGGACGTTCGTGATTGGGTGGGCGACGAACGGACGTTCGTTCCTGTCACACCCTCCTGGGAGGATGGGGTCGTCCGTACGAGAGGAGCCCGATCATGACCGCCGTCGTCCACCCGCTGCCCGTCCGCCCCGCCGGCACAGGGGCCGGGGTCCGTGCCCCCCGGCCCGCCCGCCCGCAGGCGCGCCGTCGGCGTCCGGGGGCGGTCGAGCTCCGCCGGCGCCGCGCCGTCGCCGCCTTGGTCGCCCTGGTGCTCCTGGGTGGCGGGTCGGCGCTCGGTGGCCTCGTGGGGGCGCCCCTCACGTCCCCCGGGCAGGCGCCGGCGGAGCGCTTCCTCCCCGTGGCGGAGACGTCGTACGTCGTCCGCCCGGGCGACACGCTGTGGGAGATCGCCCGGGCCCTGCAGCCGTCGGGCGACGTCCGGCCCCTCGTCCAGCGGCTGGCCGAGGCCCGGGGCGCGGCGCCGCTGCGGGCGGGCGAGCGCCTGGTGCTGCCACCCGGGTAGTGCCGGGAGCCTGGTGCCGCCGCCCGCCGGAGGGCGCCGGGCGGCTCCCGGCGTCAGTCCGGCTCGACGGCGCCGCGCTGCTGGTCGGCCACCAACGCCTCGATGGGGCCCCGGGGGAACCGGCGGTGCCCACCGAGCGTGGCCATGTAGGGGAGCTTGCCGTCGTTCGCCCACCGGACCACCGTCTTGGAGGAGACGTGGAACAGATCGGCCACCTCGGACACGGTCAGGTAGTCCCGCTTCGGCTTCGGCTTGGGGACCACTCGGGCGACCTCCTGGGGGTTGTTGCTGACGTTGGACATGTGCGCCGCTTTCCCGCCCGGTGGACCGGCCCGGCGGAGCCGGACGGGAGGCGGGCGCTTCGTCGATATTCGCTGCTTACGGCTGATCTTTCGACAGCAGTGACCGGTTCATGGAGGTCAACCGAGAACTAATTTCGAGTAGTCCCTCGGGACCAGGCCCGGCGGTGCCGCCGGCGGGGGGACGACGTAGCGTGCAGACGTGCGCTGTCCGTCGTGTGCCGGGCTGGAGGACAAGGTCGTCGACTCGCGCACGGCCGACGACGGCGCCGCCATCCGCCGCCGCCGGGCCTGCCTCGCCTGCGGCCGCCGGTTCACGACCTTCGAGCGCATCGAGGAGGCGCCACTGATGGTGGTCAAGCGCTCCGGGCAGCGGGAGCCGTTCGACCGGGCCAAGCTGGTCGCCGGTCTGCGGGCGGCCACCAAGAACCGGGTGGGCGTGGCCGATCGGGTCGAGGGCCTGGCCGCCGAGCTGGAGGACTCGTTCCGCCTCTCCGGGCCGGAGGTCACCAGCCAGGCCATCGGGATCGCCGTGCTGGAGCGCCTCCGGGTCGTCGACGAGGTCGCCTACCTGCGGTTCGCCAGCGTCTACAAGGGTTTCGAGGACGTCGGCGACTTCGAGCGCGAGGTCGGCCTGCTCACCAAGTCCACGGAGCCGAAGCGCCGGGACGACTGATGCCGACGGCTCACCCCGGGGGGGCGGCCACCACCTCGGCCGTCACCGCTCCCACCCCGCCGATGCCCAGGGCCCGGGCGGCGGCGGCGCTCAGGTCGAGCACCCGGCCGTCGACGTAGGGGCCACGGTCGTTCACCAGCAGCAGGACCCGCCGGTCTCCCCGGGCCACGACGAGGAGGGTGCCGAGGGGCAGCTCGCGGCTGGCCACCGTCCACGCCTCCTGGTCGTAGATCGCCCCGCTGGCCGTGGGCCGGCCGTTGAAGCCGGGCCCGTACCACGAGGCGCCGCCCTCGATGCGCCGGCCAGTGGGCGCCAGGCCGGCGGGCAGGAGCCCCGGTGCCGGCAGCGGCCCGAACGGGAGGCGGTGCATCAGGTCGAGCTGGCGCTCGGTGGCGGCCCGGTGACGGGGGACCAGGGCGCCGGGGTCGAGCGGGCTGGGGGCGTAGCCGCCCGGCGACCCGCCGAACGCGGCGGCCAGCGCCCGCCGGCGGGCGTCGGCGTCGGCCGCCGCCCGGCCGGCCAGGGCGGCGGCGCGGGCCTCGTCGGCCCGACGGCGCTCCTCGGCCCGGCCGGCGTCGTCGGCCGCGATCTGCACGTCGAGCCGGGCCCGGACGGCATCCAGCGCCGCCGAGGCCGCCCGCAGCTCACCCCGGGCCGCCTCCGCCCGCCGGCGGTCGCCCTCGGCTGCCCGGGCCGCCGACCGGAAGCGGGCCGCCACGTCGCGCTCCTTGGCCGCCACCACCTCGAGGTAGGCCCTCGGCGCGCCCAGGGCGTCCACCCCGGCGCCCAGCCCCCGCATGTACGCGGTGACGGCCCGCGCCCGGGACCGCCGGCGGGCGCCCGCCAGGGCATCCTCGGCGGCGCCGGTGCGGAGCTGGGCCGACACCACGCCCGCCTCCGCCTCCTGGAGCCGGTCGGTCAGCCCGGCCGCCTCGACGAGGAGCTCCGAGCGCCGGGCGCGGGCGTCCCCGGCCGGGGCCGCCGCCCCGGCCGGGACGCCGGCCAGGACGGCGGATGCCACCGCCAGACCGGCCGCCCGGCGCATGCGGCCAGGGCGGCGGATCGTGGAGGACGCGCGGGCCCGCACCGGCAGCAACCGCCCCATCGCTAGTGTTCGTCGGGCGTCGCCGCGGGCGGCTTGAGCGACCAGTGCGGCCGGGAGGACTCGACATGAGGGTTGGTGTGCTGACGGGAGGGGGCGACTGCCCCGGGCTGAACGCCGTCATCCGGGCCGTCGTCCGCAAGGTCGAGCGCGGCCATGGCGGCGAGCTGGTCGGCTTCTGCGACGGGTGGCGCGGGGTGCTCGAGGGCGCCACCGTCCCCCTCGACGTGGAGCGGTGTCGCGGCATCCTCCCCCGGGGCGGCACCATCCTCGGCTCGTCACGCACCAACCCCTACAAGGTCGACGGCGGCGTCGAGCGGGCCAAGAAGACGCTCGAGTCGCTGGGCGTCGACTCGCTGGTGGCCATCGGCGGCGAGGACACCCTCGGCGTCGCCGCCAAGCTCGCCAAGGACGGCATCTCGGTCGTCGGCGTACCCAAGACCATCGACAACGACCTGTCGGCCACCGAGCTGACCTTCGGCTTCCACACCGCCGTGCAGATCTGCGTGGACGCCATCGACCGGCTGCACACCACCGCCGAGTCGCACGACCGGGTCATCGTGTGCGAGGTCATGGGCCGCCACGCCGGCTGGATCGCCATGTACGCCGGTATCGCCGGCGGGGCGGCGGAGATCCTCATCCCCGAGCAGCCGTTCGACGTCGGCGAGATCGCCGAGCGCATCAAGGCCCGCCACGAGCAGGGCCGCTACGCCACGATCATCGTGGTGGCCGAGGGGGCCACGCCCAAGGAGGGGAACGAGGCGCTCCAGTCGGGCGAGAAGGACCAGTTCGGCCACGTGCGCCTGGGCGGCATCGGCAGCCTGGTCGCCGCCCAGCTGCAGGAGCTGACCGGCTTCGAGACGCGGGTGACGATCCTCGGCCACATCCAGCGGGGAGGCACGCCCACCGCCTTCGACCGGGTGCTGGCCACCCGCTTCGGGATCGCCGCCGCCGACGCGGTGGTCAACGGCGACTTCGGGAACATGGTGGCGCTCCAGGCCGGCGAGATCGTCCTGGTCCCCCTCGACGAGGCGGTGGCCGAGCTGAAGACGGTCGACCCGGCCGAGTTCCGCCGGGTGGCGGTGCCCTTCTTCGGCTGAAGGCCCGACGAGATCGCCGCCCGTCTCGACGCCCGGCGGCAGATCGTGTCGAAGCGGCGGAAGCGCTTCTTCGAGGAGGGCTTGGCGGCCCTGCACGAACGCTCCCGAGGTGGTCGGCTCCTGGCCGTTCCCCCCCGAGGCCGTCGTAGCCGTGGTGCCCTGGGCTGCCAAACGAAGTCGTCACCCGGCGGTCGTCGCATCGCGTCTCGCCTCCTGCGGCAGCGGCGGCCCCGAGGGGCCGCCGCTGCCGTGGAGGTGGAGGTGGAGGTTGGGAGTGGAGCTGCGGGGTGCTACTTGCCGCCCAGCAGGGCGCTGACCGAGCCGGTGGCCGAGCCCACCAGGTTGGCCGAGGCCGGCGCGGTCGACGCCGAGCCGCTGGCCGAGCCGGTGGCCGAGCCGGTGGCCGACACGCCGGTGCTCGTCGAGGGGACGGCCGGGCCGGCCGTCGTCTCGCCGCCGCCGCTCACCGAAGCGGTGATGGTGGCGGGCAGGTTGGTGCGCACCTGGGTCAGCGCCGAGAGCACCGCGTCGCCCTGGGCCGCCACCACGCCGCGGGCGGTGGTGATCTGGGTGTCCACCGCCTTGACGATGTCGCCGCCGGCCCTGACCGAGGCGTTGGCCGTGGCCGACGCCGTGGTGGTGAGGCTGCCGACCAGGCGGATGGACTTGTCGGTGAACTCGCCGAAGGCGTCGACGGCGGCCTGGGAGCCGGTCTCGACGGCCGCCTTCATGGACGTGGACGCCTGCTCCAGGCGGGTGCTGGCCAGCTCGACCTGGGCCTGGGCCTCGGCCTGGGCGTCGGCCGAGGTGTCCGACAGGAGGGCGATGGCCCGCTGCTGGGCCTGCTCGGCCGCCCGCAGGTCGGCGTGGGCCCTGGCGGTGATCTCGGCGCCGGCGTCGACGCTCACAGGCGGGGAGTTCATGACGACGGCGGCGGTGCCGGTGCCACCGAGGGCGACGGCGACGGCGGCGGCGGCGA
>DATLFN010000103.1 GCA_035540975.1 Acidimicrobiales bacterium | reverse complement strand
CCTGCCGGCCGGCCTTGCCCGGCTGGGCGGGTGCGGTGGCGGCCGGCTTGGCCGGACCGCCGCTGCGCCCGCTTCCCCGACGTCCCCGGCCGACCTCGTGGCGCCCGTGCCCCCGCCGATGTCGGGGGCACGGGCGCCACGAGGTCGGCCGGGGACGTCGGGGAAGCGGGCGCCACGAGGTCGGCCGGGGACGGCGAGGCGGGTGGCCCCGACGGCGGCGCCCGGCGCAACCGGCGGCGCGGGGGCCGCGGGCGCAGCGGCGGTCCGGCCAAGCCGGCCGCCACCGCACCCGCCCGGCCGGGCAAGGCCGGCCGGCAGGCGGCCGCCACCGTCGCCGGCGGCATGGAGGACGGCGCACCCGAGCGGCCCAGGGCCCGCGAGCGCAAGGGTCGCCCGGTCGGCCGGTACCTCATGTGCGTCCACATCAAGGACGGCATCACCCAGATCGCCGTCCTCGAGGGCCGGTCCCTGATCGAGCACTACGTCAGCCGGTCGCAGGACGACGCCAACCAGATCGACGGCAACATCTACCTCGGCCGCGTCCAGAACGTGCTCCCGGGGATGGAGGCGGCGTTCGTCGACATCGGCACGCCCAAGAACGCCGTGCTCTACCGGGGCGACGTCCGCTACGACGCCGACGACGTGGAGGGCGGCACCCGCCAGGCCCAGGCCCGCATCGAGCACCTGCTGCGCCCGGGCCAGGGCATCCTGTGCCAGGTCACCAAGAACCCCATCGGGACCAAGGGCGCCCGCCTCACCCAGGAGGTGTCGCTGCCCGGCCGGTTCGTGGTGCTCGTGCCGTCGTCGGACACCTACGGCATCTCCAAGCGCCTGGCCGACGACGAGCGGAAGCGGCTGCGGCGCATCCTCGACGAGATCCGCCCCCCCGGCCACGGGCTCATCGTGCGCACGGCGGCCGAGGGCACCTCGGCCGAGGAGCTGTCCCGGGACGTCGCCCGCCTCATGCGCCAGTGGGGCGACATCGAGGCCAGGGCCAAGAAGGCGTCGGCGCCCGCCCTCCTGTACCGGGAGCCCGACATGGCCGTGCGGGTCATCCGCGAGGAGTTCAACCACGACTACCGCGGCGTGGTGATCGACGACCCCCAGCTGTACGCCGAGGTGCGGGACTACGTGGAGAGCATCAGCCCCGAGGTGGCCGACCGGGTGGAGTACTTCGACCCCGCCGCCGACCCGCTGCCGATGTTCGAGCGGTACCACGTCCACGAGCAGCTCCACCGGGCGCTCGACCGCAAGGTGTGGCTGCCGTCGGGCGGTTCGCTCATCATCGAGCGGACCGAGGCGCTCACCGTGATCGACGTCAACACGGGCAAGAACGTCGGCACGTCGAACCTCGAGGAGACGGTGTTCCGCAACAACCTGGAGGCGGCCGAGGAGGTGGCCCGCCAGCTCCGCCTGCGGGACATCGGCGGGATCATCGTCATCGACTTCATCGACATGGAGATCACCGCCAACCGGGCCGAGGTCATCAAGGTCTTCCGCGAGGCCCTGGCCCGTGACAAGACCCGGACCCAGGTCTTCGAGATCTCCGAGCTGGGCCTGGTGGAGATGACCCGCAAGCGGGTCTCCGAGGGCCTGGTGGAGGCGTTCTCGCTCACCTGCCCCACGTGCGCCGGCCGCGGCATCGTCTTCGACGAGACCCTGTTGTAGGTCGGTTCGGAACCGGAGGTTCCGAACCGAGGCTCGGGGGAGCGACCTCCGGGCGGGCGGGGCCCGCCCTCCGGTCGCCCTGCACGGCTCGTCGGCGCCGGTCGCCGGAGGCGACCGGCGCTTGGGCGCCAGCCAGGGAGGCGGCTGCGCCGCTGCCCGTGGCCGGCCCCCGGGCCCCCGGGGGGCACGGGCTGGCCGGCGCCCGGCCTGGCGGACACCGGAGGCGAGGCTCGCCGCTCTTCCTCCGGCGGGGTAAGCTGCGCAACTCATGTACGCAGTGATCAAGACCGGTGGGAAGCAGGAGCGGGTGGCCGAGGGCCAGCGGCTGGACGTCGAGCTGTTGGGCGCCGACGAGGGCTCCGAGGTCGGTTTCGACCCGATCCTGCTCGTCGAGGACGGCAACGTGGTCGCCGGGCCGGCGCTGGCCGGGGCCCGGGTGTCCGCCCGGGTGGTGGGCCTGTCCAAGGGCCCCAAGATCACGGGCCTCACCTACAAGAACAAGTCGCGGTCCCACAAGCGGTGGGGGCACCGCCAGAAGTACACGACCATCGAGATCACCGGCATCACGCGGTCAGGGGGCTGACATGTCGAAGACCAAGGGTGGGGGCTCGACCAGGAACGGCCGCGACTCCAACGCCCAGCGGCTCGGCGTGAAGGTGTTCGACGGCACCGTGGTGCGGGCGGGGGCGATCATCGTGCGCCAGCGGGGCACCCGATTCCATCCCGGCATCAACGTCGGCCGTGGCGGTGACGACACCCTGTTCGCCACCTCGGACGGCCACGTCAAGTTCGGCTCCCGCAAGGGCCGCAAGCTCGTCGACGTCCTCCCCGCCGCCGAGGCCTGAGGAAGGCGCCCATGGCGCCAAGGCGAGATCGACAAGACTCGGAGCGCGGCCGGCCGGCGGGTGTGCGCGGCCCCGCCGCCCCGGCGGAGCACCATCGGTTCGCCGAGCAAGCTCCGCTTGCGACGGCGAGATGAACTTCGTCGACGAGGCCCAGCTCCACGTGAAGGCGGGCGGCGGCGGCGCCGGCGCGGTGTCGTTCCGGCGGGAGGCGCACGTCGCCAAGGGCGGTCCCGACGGCGGTGACGGCGGTGACGGCGGCGACGTGTGGCTGGTCGCCGACCCCAACGTCGCCTCCCTGCTCGCCTTCAGGGACCACCCGCACCGGCGGGCGGCCAGCGGGGCCCACGGGCAGGGCAAGGCCCGCCACGGCGCCACCGGGTCGTCCACCGACGTCAGCGTCCCCGTCGGAACGGTGGTGAAGGACCTGGACGGGACCGTCGTCGCCGATCTGTCGCGGCCGGGCGACCGCTGGGTGGCCGCCGCCGGCGGGCGCGGTGGCCGGGGCAACGCACGGTTCCTGTCCAACCGGCGCCGGGCGCCGTCGTTCGCCGAGCAGGGCGAGGTGGGCGAGGAGCACTGGTACGACCTGGAGCTGAAGCTGGTGGCCGACGTGGCGCTGGTCGGCTTCCCCAACGCCGGCAAGAGCACGCTCATCTCGCGCATCTCGGCGGCCAAGCCCAAGATCGCCGACTACCCGTTCACCACCCTGGTCCCCAACCTGGGCGTCGTGCGGGTGGGCGACCGGGAGCTGGTGGTGGCCGACGTCCCCGGCCTCATCGAGGGCGCCAGCGAGGGCAAGGGGTTGGGCCACCAGTTCCTGCGCCACGTGGAGCGGGCCCGGGCCCTCGTCCTGCTGATCGACCTGGCGCCCGCCGACCCCACCGACCCCGCCATGGCGCCCGCCGAGCAGGTGCGGGTCCTGCTGGACGAGCTGGGCAGCCACCAGCCCGAGCTGCTGGACCGGCCCCGGCTGGTGGTCGGCAGCAAGGCCGACTCGGCCACGTCGGGCTGGGACGGCCCGCCCATCTCCGCCGTCACCGGCGCCGGCCTGCCCGAGCTGGTCGGCCGCATGGCCGAGCTGGTCACCGAGGCGCGGGCCGCCGAGGTCGCCGCCGCCGGGGCGTCGAGCGGGTTCGTCATCCACCGCCCCGAGCCCGAGGGCGTGGTCGTGGAGCGGGGCCCGGACGGCGCCTGGGTGGTGCGGGGCCGCAGGGCGGAGCGGGCGGTGGCCGTCAACGACATCACCAACGCCGAGGCGCTGGACTACGTCCAGCACCGCCTCAAGCGCATGGGCGTGGACCGGGCCCTGGCCCGGGCGGGCGCCCGTTCCGGCGAGGCGGTCCACATCGGCGGGTTCACCTTCGAGTACGAGCCCGACCAGGTGCTCGAGCCGTGATCGTCGTCGCCAAGATCGGGTCGTCGTCCCTCACCGACCGGCACGGCGAGATCGACGGCCACGCCATCGCCAAGCTGTGCGCCGAGGTCGCCGGCCTGCGCGGCATGGGCCACAAGGTGGTGGTGGTGACGTCGGGGGCCATCGCCGCCGGGCAGCCCGCCCTCGGCCTGGTCGGCGCCCGGCCCGCCGACCTGGTGACCCTCCAGGCCATCTCCGCCGTGGGCCAGAGCCGCCTGATGCGGGTCTACGACGACACCCTCGGCTCCCACGGCCTCATCGGCGGCCAGGTCCTGCTGGCCCCGCTCGACTTCATGCGCCGCAAGCACTACCTCCACGCGCGGGCGACCCTGAACCGGCTCCTGGAGCTGGGCGTGGTGCCCGTCGTCAACGAGAACGACGCGGTGGCCGACGACGAGATCCGCTTCGGCGACAACGACGGCCTGGCCGCCCTGGTGGCCAACATGGTGGACGCGGCGGTCCTGGTCCTCCTCACCGACACGGCCGGCATGCTCACCGCCGACCCCCGGCTCGTCCACGACGCCTCGCTCATCGAGGAGATCGTGGAGGTGGACCACGAGCTCGAGCGCCTGGCCGGCGCCCCCGGTACCGAGAGGGGGAGCGGAGGGATGGCGTCCAAGCTGGCGGCGGCCAAGATGGCCTCCTGGTCGGGCGTCCGGGCCGTGATCGCGGCGGCCGACCGGCCCGGCGTGCTGGCCGGCGCGGTGGGAGGCGATCCCGGCGTGGGCACCGTCGTCCGCCCCCACGACCGCCGCCTGCCGGCCCGCAAGCTGTGGATCGCCTTCGCCGTCGGCCACCGGGGGACGGTCACGGTGGACGAGGGGGCACAGCGGGCGCTGGTGGAGCGCAAGACGTCCCTGCTGCCGGCCGGCGTCGTGAAGGTCGAGGGCACGTTCGACCCCGACGACGCCGTCGAGATCACGGGCATCGACGGCCGGGTGTTCGCCAAGGGACTGTCCCGGCACCCCTCGTCGCGACTGCTGGAATGGGCGGGCCGACGGACGTCCGACCTGCCCAGGGACCTGCCCCACGAGGTCGTCCACCGTGACGACCTGGTGATCTTCCCCAGTTAGGGCTTCGACCTCATTCGGTCGCTGCGCTCACTCCATTCGGTCGAGCTCTATCGTGCTCGGCGGGCGAGCGGGGCTCGCCCGCCTCCGCCCCTGTTCTTTCCCGGGCCCGCAGCCGGAGAGGCCGCGTGCGGCGGCGAGGGCGGCCACCGACCTTTCCTCGGCCCAGAAAGGACCTTCGAGGACGCAACTACGACGCGCTGCCGCTCCCGGGCTGCACCTCGGGTGTCGGCGTGCCCTCTGCCTCCCCCGGTGCGGCCAGACCCAGCTGGGAGCGGATCTCGCTCAGGCGGGCCTGGGCCTCCGAGTCCATCTGGGCGTGCTCGACCTCGAGCATCCGCGTCTCCACGGACTCCCCCTGGAGCTCGGCATGGCCGAGGGCCTTGGAGTAGCGCTGCTCGATCTTGTCGCGCACCTCCTCGAGGGAGGGGACGTCCTGGCCGATGGTCTGCGACAGGCTGGCCATGGCCGTGTTCATCTGCTCCTGCATCTTGGCCTGGTCCAGCTGGGACAGGAGCTTCTGGCGTTCGGCCAGCTTCTTCTGGAGGGCCATGGAGTTCTGGCTGACGGCCCCCTTGGCCTGGTCGGACGCCTGGGCCGCCGCCAGGCTGAGGGCCTTCAGGTCCTCCACCTCCTTCTCGACCGAGATGAGGCGCTGGGCGAACGACTCGGCCGCCCGGGTGTACTCGGCCGCCTTGGCCGCGTCGCCCCGCTTGGCGGCCTCGTCGGCCATCATCACGGCCTTGCGGGCCGACCCGTTCACCTTCTCGAGCTCCTGGAGGGCCCGGTTCAGGCGTAGCTCGGCCTGCTTCTGGTTGGCGATGACGTTGGCCGCCTGCTCGGTGAGGCGGCGGTGCTGCTCCTGCGCCTCGATGAGGGCCTGCTCGAGCTGGACCTTGGGATCGGCCATCTCGTTGAACTTCCCGGTGAGCAGCGCCGTGAGGTAGCGGCTCATCCGTCGGAGGAGTTTGAGCATGGTTCGAGGCTACGCCCCGGCGGCGCGGGCCGCCGCGCCCGACGTCTCGTCCAGGGCCAGGCGCAGGGACTCCAGCTCGGTGACCAACGAGTCCACGTCGGCCGACAGGGGGGTCAGGTCGGCCGTGGTCCCCGTGACCGACAGCTCGACGGCCCGCGCCACCGCCTCGTCCATCTGGGCGTTCAGCACCCGCAGCCGGGTGCGGGCGTCGCGGGAGACGCGCTCGATGCGCTCGGCCGACGCCAGCTGGGAGCGCACGGCGGCGAGG
This sequence comes from Acidimicrobiales bacterium, assembly GCA_035540975.1. Taxonomy (NCBI): domain Bacteria; kingdom Bacillati; phylum Actinomycetota; class Acidimicrobiia; order Acidimicrobiales; species Acidimicrobiales bacterium. The sequence continues at coordinate 23,134 of DATLFN010000103.1, read as the reverse complement.
GCCCGCTCCAGCGACGGCTTCTCGAGCTGGTCGGCCCGGCGGATCTCGTGCTGCAACTGGGCCAGCTCGCGCTCGGCGTCCCCCCGGTCGATGTGGCCCAGGGCCGACTCCAGGGCGTCGCCCTGGCAGGCGACGCGCCAGCACTCCCGTACGGCGGCGTCGAGCCGCTTCCCGAGCTCCTCCAGCCGGTCCCGCAGGGGGCCGGACCGGGCCCGCCCGACCGTCTCGGCGAAGCGCGACCGCGCCTGGAGGGCGTCGGTCACCATCTGCCGCCACGGCTCGCCCAGGGTGAACGGGTCGATGCGCTCCTCGCGCGCCCGGCGGGGGACGGCCATGGCGACCCGGAATCCCCACGCCACCGCCCCCATGGCGGCGGCCGCCGCCATGGGGAGACCGGCCAGGATGCCCACGGACATGCCGGCCCCGGCCAGCAGCACGGCGGCCGGCGAGGTGATCGCCCGGGCGACGGCCGGCGTGCGGGCCCGCTCCGGGATGTGCTCCAGCATCAGAAGTTGCTGACCACCGCGGTGAACACGTTGGCGATGGTGGTGGGGTCGCTGGCGTCGTAGGCCTTGGCGTTGGTGGCCTCCGCCATGCGCTCCAGCACGCCGAGGTCGGCGCCCTCGCCGTAGGCGATCGGGAACATCCGGACGGGACTGGTGGCCTGCCCCTCGCTGCCCTCCCGGAGGGCGGCCAGGGTCCCGTCGAGGTCGCGGTTGCGGTCGTCCTCGTTGCGGCCGTCGGTGAGCAGGAGGACGGCGTTGATCCGCGCCGGGTCGTAGCTGTTGCGCAGCTCCCGGTGGGAGTCGCGGGCCACCGTGTAGAGGGGTGTGCCGTTGGTCGGCGTCAGGCTGCGGATCCGGGTGCGGATGGTCTCCCGGTTGGCGCCGATGGGCCCGATGGGCACCAGGTCGACGTAGTCGGGGTGGTCGGCGGGCCCGATGCCGGTGGAGAAGATGCGCAGCCCGACCTCGTCCTCGTCCTTGAACTGCCCGATGGCGTCGATGGCCGCGCTCTTGGCCAGGTCGAGCTTGTTCCGGTCGCCGTCGACGGGGTCGCCCATCGAACCGGAGACGTCGAGGACGATCAGCACCCGGGCGCTCTTGCGGTGGACCGCCCACTTGTCGATGACGGCGGCCAGGACCGGTGGCTCGGGCACCCGCAGCTCGGTCTGGGGCTGGTCGGGGTCCACGCCGTTCCCGGCCTCGATCGGCGCCCCGACGGCGACGTCGGGGTTGCCGGGGCGGAACCCGAACTCGAGCACCCGGCGCTGGTTGGCCGGCTGCTGGACGAAGCGCTCGAAGGCCCGGGCGCCCTCCCGCTCCTCGGCGTCCACCCACGGGGCGTCGAGGACGTACAGCGGGTTGTCGGAGAAGAGGGTCCCCTCCTTGGGGTAGACGGCCACCAGCGGGACCTTGGGCGGCCGGGGCTGCTCTCCGGGGTCGGTGATGCCGTCGGGGTTGCCGCGGTTGTAGTCGATGACCGACTTCTCCTCGACCGCCACCGCCGACACGTAGGTGAGCGACGTCCCCCTGGCGTCGTTGCGGAACCAGTTGTTGAGGAACGTCAGCGTGATGTCGCCGTAGTGGACCACCGCCGACTCCACGGCCCGGCTGAACGCCTCGACCTCGGGGTCGTTGAGGTCCTCCAGGGTCAGGTCGGCCTGCTTGCCGGTCGCCGCGTAGTACTGGGCGATGGTCGCCGACAGGGCGCTGGTCGAGAAGTTGGGGTTGGTCTTGCCGAACTTGAACCTCCCCCACTCGGGGTGGCCCTTGGACGCCCAACCGTTCGGGTCCTGGGACAGGGCGATGAGGTCGCCGTAGCCGACGGGCGTGTCCGGGTAGCCGAGGGCGTCGGCCATGGGCTTGGGCATGGCGATGACCAGGGGTGTGAGCATGAACGGCCGCGCGTCGGCCGGCGCCATGGGGGGCTGTCCCGCCTGGCCGAGGCGGTGGTTCAGCACGGCGCCCCACGAGCTGGCGGCGGGCGACCAGATCACCGGCTGCGGCCCGTCCGCCTCCACGTCGCTCCAGCCGGCGGCCAGGACGGTGGCGGCGGTGCCCGACGACTTGCGCTGGATCCGCACGAAGGTGCACCTTCCGCCTTCCTTCGCCGCGTCGGACTTGTTGAAGTCGGACGCCAGGCGGGTGAGGAGCTCGACCTTCTCGGGGGACACGGCGGCGTCCACGGCCGTGCACCCGCTCGGGACGTCGCCGCCGGCCGAGCCGCCGCCCTCGTCGTCGCTGCTGCACGTCTGGGCCAGGGCCATCACGGCGATGACCGCGATGGGCACGATCGTCCAGGGGCGGTGGGCGCCCATGCCGGGCGGGCGGCGGCTCACCGGATCGTCCCGGCCCGGCGGCGCAGCGCCTCGAGGACACCCGCCGAGGGGAGCCCGCTGCCGTCCGGGAGACGTCGAGTGGGGTCGAGCCCGGGAGCGAGCGTCTCGCCGTCGACCCGCCAGCCGGCCGCGGCCAACGCCCGCCGTCCGGCGGCTCCCGAGACCAGTTCGCGGAGCAGTTCGGCCGCCCGCCCGCCCGTCGTGCCCAGCACCACGTCGGCCGTCGCCACGGGTTCAGGGTAGAGGAGCCTGGGCTTCACGGGGCGCGCGGTGCGGGCGAGCAGCGGCCCCGCCTCCGCCTCGATCGTCCCCACCGCGTCGAACGCGGCCGGTCCACGTTGCAGGGCGGTCTCCACCGTCGCCGCCGTGTTGCGGGGCACGGCCCGGAGGAGGCGGTCGAGCCAGTCCTGGTATGCGCCCTCCTCGAGGTCGGCGCTCGACGCGACCGGCCGGTCGCCGAACCACGCCGTGGTGGCGGCACCGAGGACCGCCAGGCCGGTCGCCGTCGACACCGGTGGGAGTCCCGGCTTCACCGGTCCCCACCGCGCGTCACCCCCGGCGATCGAGGACCACTGCTCCCCGGCGTTCTCACCGAGGCACTTCCAACCGACGGTGCCTCCTTCACAGTGCCGCTTGAGGACCGTGTCGCGATCGGGCCACACGGCGAGCACCAGGGGGGAGCGGGCCAGCACGGCGCCGTCGTCGAGCAGCGTGTCCTTGGCTTCCCGCTCACGGGCCTCGTCGACGATGGCCGGCCACGGGCCTGCCACCAGCCACCCGTCGAGGCCGGCGTCCTCGCCCTGGCCCACGGCGGTGAGCCGCGCCGCGGTGTCCGCCGCCGCCTCCACCGTCGCCCGCACGTCGGAGCGCCCGTCGGCCGCCAGGGCGTCGCACACGGCGGCCAGCTCGGTGGAGCACACCAGGCGGAGCGCCGTAGTGGTGCGCTCCTCGTCGTCGTCCATGGCGCCCCGCACCGCGACCGCGCCCGCCACCATGGCGACGGCGGCCAGCAGGGCGAGGATCCGGGCGGCCACCGCCTGGAGCGTAGAGGGCGCCGCTCGCCGTTCTGTGGACGCAAATCGCCGCATACCGGTGCGGAACGTCCACAGAACGGTCAGGGAGTGCCGGGCAGGGACCCGACGTCCGCTGGTGTGAGGGACATGAGCTGCTCGTCGGTGGGGTCGGTGACGGCCACGACCCGGCTGGCCTGGCGGGCCACGGACGCCTCGAACAGGTTGCGGGCCAGGCGGGCGTTGCCGAAGCCCTTCTCCCGGGGCTGGGCCTCGAACCACCGCCGGAGGTGCTCGACGGCCTCCGGGGTGCACCGGTACGCCGACCTGTCGGCCATGGAGACGAAGATGGCGACCAGCTCGTCGGTGGAGTAGTCGGGGAAGGCGATGGTCTTGGGGAACCGCGACCGCAGTCCGGGGTTCGACTCCACGAAGTCGCCCATCTCGTCGGGGTAGCCGGCGGCGATCACGACCAGGTCGTCCCGGTGGTCCTCGACGAGCTTGACCAGGGTGTCGATGGCCTCCTGTCCGAAGTCCCGCTCGTCGCCCCGGGCCAGGGCGTACGCCTCGTCCACCAGCAGCACGCCGCCCAGGGAACCCTCCACGACCTTGCGGACCTGGATGGCCGTCTGGCCCACGAAGCCGGCCACCAGCTGCGAGCGGTCGGTCTCCACCAGGTGGCCCTTTTCGACCACGCCGAGGGTGCGGTAGATCTGGGCCAGGAGGCGGGCGACCGTCGTCTTCCCGGTGCCCGGGTTGCCGGTGAAGATCAGGTGGCGGCTGGAGTCGGCCACGGGCAGGTTCCTCTTCCGGCGCAGGTTCTGGACCTGGATGAGGTTGGTGACCAGGCGGACCTCGGCCTTCACCGGCGCCAGGCCCACCAGGCCGTCCAGCTCCTCCAGGAGCTCCTCCAGGGGCCGTGCCGGCCCGGCCGGCCCGGCCGGCCCGGCCGGCGGTGGCCCGGCGGCGCCCGCCGGCCCTGCCGGTTGCCGCCCCGCCGGCGCCCCGGCGGCGCGGGAGGCGCCGGGATGGGGGACGGACCAGCTCTCCATGCGGCGCAGGAGCATGGAGCGGAACCGGTCGACCGCCTCCAGCTCCAGCCGGGACGGGTGGGCGTCGAGGGCGCACACGGCGTGGGCCACGGCCATGGCGTCCTCGTAGTAGCGCCAGGAGTGGCGGCTGCCGGTGCGGTGGTCGAGGGCGACGAGGATCTCGAACAGCGTGGACGGCTCCTCCAGCCATTCCCGGCGGTCCACCAGGAGCCCGGCCCTTCGCACCTCGGCCGGCTTGGCGTACTGGAGCAGGGTGTCGAAGTGGGGGCCGAAGGCGGTGACGTAGGCCCACACCTCCTCGTCGGTGTGCAGCCCGTCGGCGTCGATGAAGGCAGCGGTGAGGTTGGACGCCTCGACGGCGACGTCCACCGGCGCCCGGCTGCTGCGCATGCGCGCCTCGTCGGCGATGGCGGCCAGCACGGGCGCGAGGTCGCCGACGAACCGCTCGACGCTGTCGGTGAGGGGGCCCGCCACGCCCGCAGTCTGCCTCCGGGAAACGGGTCGGGGAGCGGAGGGGCGGCGCCTAACCTTTGGCCCGTGAGCGCAACCGCAGAGCTGGCCGAGCTGGGGCGGCGGGCCCAGTCGGCGTCGCGGGCCCTGGCCCGGGCGTCCACCGCCGCCAAGGACGCCGCCCTGCACGCCGCCGCCGACCTCCTCGTCGAGCGGGCGGACGACGTGCTGGCGGCCAACGAGGAGGACGTGGCCCGGGCCGAGGCCTCGGGCGTCACCGCCGCCGTGGTCGACCGCCTGCGCCTCGACAGTGCCCGGGTCGAGGCCATGGCGGGCGGGCTCCGCCAGGTCGCCGGCCTCGCCGACCCGGTGGGCGAGGTGGTGGACGGGTGGACGCGGCCCAACGGCCTGCGCATCCAGCGGGTGCGGGTGCCCCTCGGGGTGGTCGGGATCATCTACGAGAACCGGCCCAACGTCACCAGCGACGCGGCCGCCCTGTGCCTCAAGTCGGGGAACGCGGCGTTCCTGCGGGGGTCGTCGGGTGCCATCCGGTCGAACACCGCCATCGCCGCCGTCCTGCGCGAGGGGTTCGCCAAGGCGGGCCTTCCCGGGGACGCCCTCGTTCTGGTGGAGGACACCAGCCGGGAGTCGGCCGTGGAGTTCATGCGGCTGCGGGGGCTCATCGACTGCCTCGTCCCCCGGGGCGGCCCGTCCCTGATCGCCGCCGTCCTGGAGCACGCCACGGTGCCGTACGTCGTCGACGGGGACGGCAACTGCCACGTCTACGTCGACGCGGCCGCCGACCTCGACATGGCGCTCGCCATCGTCGTCAACGCCAAGACGCAGCGGCCGTCGGTGTGCAACGCGGCCGAGTCGCTGGTCGTCCATCGGGCGGTGGCCGAGGCGTTCCTGCCCCGGGCGGCGGCCGCCCTCGACGGGGTGGAGCTGGTGGGCGACGAAGGGGCGCGGGCCCTCGTCCCGTCCATGGGCGAGGCGACCGACGAGGACTTCGCCAGGGAGTTCCTGGACCTGAAGATGTCGGTCGCCGTGGTGGCCGACCTCGACGCCGCCATCGAGCACGTGCGGCGGTTCGGGTCGGGCCACACCGAGGCCATCGTCACCGGCGACCTGGCCGCCGCCCGCCGGTTCACCGCCGAGGTCGACGCCGCCGCCGTGGTGGTCAACGCGTCCACCCGCTTCACCGACGGCGAGCAGTTCGGGTTCGGCGCCGAGATCGGCATCAGCACCCAGAAGCTCCACGCCCGGGGCCCGATGGGCCTGCGCGAGCTCACCACCGTGAAGTACGTGGTGGAGGGCGACGGCCAGGTCCGCCGTTGACGATCGCGGGGGGCGAGCCGCGGTTCGCGTCGGTCGAGGCCGTCCGCCGGTCGCTGGCGGGCGTGGGGTACCTGGCCGACACCGGCATCGCCGGCGTCGTCCACCTGGCCGACCGCCTGGGCAAGCCCGTCCTCGTGGAGGGCCCGGCCGGAACGGGCAAGACCCAGCTGGCCAAGTCGGTGGCGGAGACGACGGGCGCCCGGCTCATCCGCCTCCAGTGCTACGAGGGCCTCGACGAGGCCAAGGCGCTCTACGAGTGGAACTACCGCAAGCAGCTCCTGCGGATCCAGGCCCAGCGGGTGGCCGAGGAGGGCGGCGTGGGCTGGGAGGCGCTGGAGGAGGACATCTTCAGCGAGGCGTTCCTGCTCCCGCGCCCGCTGCTGGAGGCGATCCGGGCCGAGGACCCGGTGGTGCTCCTCGTCGACGAGGTCGACCGCCTCGAGGTGGAGACGGAGGCGCTGCTGCTGGAGGTGCTGTCCGACTACCAGGTGTCGATCCCGGAGCTGGGCACGGTCACCGCCACCCAGGTGCCGCTGGTGTTCCTCACGTCCAACAACACCCGGGAGCTGTCCGAGGCCCTCAAGCGGCGCTGCCTCTACCTCCACGTCGACTACCCGGACGTGGAGCGGGAGAAGGCCATCGTGCTCGCCAAGGTCCCGGGGGTCGACGAGCACCTGGCCGACCAGGTCGCCCGCATCGTGCGGTCCATCCGCAAGCTGGACCTCAAGAAGGCGCCGTCGGTGTCGGAGACGCTGGACTGGGCGGCGACCCTCGTGCTGCTGAACGTGTCGACGGTGGGCGCCGAGCAGGTGCGGGAGACGCTCCACCTGCTCCTCAAGTACCAGTCCGACCTGGCCAAGGCGCAGCGCCACTTCCCGGTCCAGGCCTGAGCGACCGTGCTGGACATCCTCGGCGGGTTCGTGCGGGAGCTGCGGGCGGCCGGGCTGCCCGTGAGCCTGACCGAGGACCTCGACGCCGTCCAGGCGCTGTGCCACGTGCCCATCGAGGACCGGGAGGCGTTCAAGTCCGCCCTGGCCGCCACCCTGGTGAAGTCGCCGGGGCACCGGCGGGCGTTCGAGACGGTGTTCGACGTGTACTTCTCGGCGGGGGCGGGCGTGCTGGCGGCGGGCGCCGCGTCGGCCGATGCGGGGGCGGCTGGCGAGGCCGGCGACGCCGGCCTCTCGGCGGACGGCGACGACGACCTGGCCGCCCTCGTCGAGGCCGCCCTGCGGGAGGGCGACGAGGAGGCGCTGCGGGCCCTGGCGGCCCGGGCCGTCACCCGCTCGTCGGGCATGGCCACCGGCCGTCCCGCCGGCGGCACCTACTACCTGTACCGGACCCTGCGCAGCCTCGACCTGGACGGGGCGCTGGAGCGCCTCGTGGCGGGCGAGGGGCCACGATCGCCGCTCGACGAGCGGCTGGCGCGCGACGAGTACGAGGTCCGGCTCGACCGGTTCCGGACCGAGGTGGAGGCGGAGATCCGCCGGCGGCTGGTCGCCGACCGCGGTGCCGACGCCCTGGCCCGCACCCTCCGCCGGCCGCTGCCCGAGGACCTCGACTTCATGCACGCCTCCCGGGAGGAGCTGGCGGCGCTGCGCCGGGCCCTCCAGCCCGTCGCCCGCCGGTTGGCCGTGCGCCTGGCCCGCCGCCGGCGCCACCGCCGCCGGGGCCCCCTCGACTTCCGCAGCACCGTCCGCCACTCGATGTCGTACGGCGGCGTCCCCGCCGAGCCCCGCTTCCGCCGGCCCCACCCGGCCAAGCCGGAGATCTGGGTGATCGCCGACGTCTCGGGGTCGGTGGCGGCCTTTGCCCGGTTCACCCTGCACTTCGTCCACGCCATCTCGTCGGAGTTCTCCCGGGTGCGCAGCTTCGTGTTCATCGACGGCGTGGACGAGGTCACCCACCTGTTCGAGGGGACGGAGGACATCTCCGAGGCGGTGGAGCGGGTGAACGCCGAAGCCGACGTGGTGTGGCTCGACGGCCACTCCGACTACGGCCACGCCCTGGGCGCCTTCTGGAACCGGTGGGGCGACGAGATCGGGCCCCGGACCACCGTCATCATCTTGGGCGACGCCCGGAACAACTACCACGCCGCCGAGGCGCAGGTGGTGGGAGCCGTGGCGAAGAAGGCTCGCCACGTGTACTGGCTGAACCCGGAGCCCCGCTCCTACTGGGACACCGGCGACTCCATCGTCAGCGAGTACGCCCGGTTCTGCGACGGCGCCTTCGAGTGCCGCAACCTCACGCAGCTGGAGCGCTTCGTGGAGCACCTGGGATGACGGACGACCGCCCGACCCGCCTCGTCCTCGTCCGCCACGGCGAGGCCCAGTGCCACGTCGACCAGGTCGTGGGCGGCATGAAGGGCTGCACCGGGCTGTCGGGCCTGGGACGCCGCCAGGCCGAGGCGCTGCGCCAGCGGCTGGAGCGGACGGGCGAGCTCGCCGACGCCGGCGTGCTCTACGCCAGCACGCTGCCCCGGGCCATCGAGACGGCGGAGGCCATCGCCGGCGTGGTCGGCGCCTCGACGATCGAGCAGGACGAGGACCTGTGCGAGCTCCACCCGGGTGATGCGGACGGGATCACGTGGGAGGAGTTCCGGGCCCGCTACGCCTGGCCGTCGAGCTCGGCCGACCTCTATCGCCCGATGGCCCCGGGCGCCGAGACGCTGGCCGCCCTGTGGGTGCGGGTCGCCTGCGTCCTGCTGCGGCTTGCCACCGAGCACGAGGGCCGGACGGTCGTGATCGCCTGCCATGGCGGCGTCATCGAGGGCTCGCTGCGAGCCCTGGCCGAGATGCCCCTCGCTCCTCGGTTCAAGACCAGGATCGACAACACGTCGATCACCGAGTGGGAGCGACCGGCGTCCGACGACCCCCACCGGCGCTGGACCCTCGTGCGCTTCAACGACCACGCCCATCTGTTGTAGTCGCCGTCGCAAGCGGAGCTTGCTCGGCGAGCTCGATCGTGCTCCGAACGGCCGGCGGAGCCGGCCGTTCTCCGCTCGTCCCTCTTTGGCCGGCAGCCGGTGGGGCCGCCTGCGGCGGCGGGAGCGCCCCCGGGGCCGGGCCAGCGCCCCCGGGGCCGGGCCAGCGCTGATCCGTTCTCTGGACGGGAAACACCGCGGTCCGGCGCATTCCGTCCAGAGAACGGCCGGGCGCCGGTCCGGCGGTCCTCAGGCTCGGAGGAGCTCGGCGACGCGGAAGGCGAGGTCGAGGGACTGGCGGCCGTTGAGGCGGGGGTCGCAGGCACTGGTGTAGCGGAGGTCGAGGTCGGAGACCTCCTCGGCGCCGCCCAGGCACTCGGTGACGTCGTCGCCGGTGAGCTCCACGTGCATGCCGCCCGGCCAGACGCCCTCGGCGCGGCAGGTCCCGAAGAACATCTCGATCTCGGCCATGACGTCGTCGAAGTGCCGGGTCTTGCGGCCGCCCGGCGCCACGAAGGTGTTCCCGTGCATGGGGTCGCACGCCCACACCACGGGCCAGCCGCCGTCGCGCACGGCCCGCAGCAGCGGCGGCAGCGACCCGGCCAGGCGGGCGGCGCCCATGCGGGAGATGAGGGTGAGCCGGCCCGGCGTGCGGTGGGGGTCGAGCCGCTCGCACAGCGCGCGCACGCCGTCCGCCGTGGCCGTGGGGCCGAGCTTGCACCCGATGGGGTTGCGGACGCCGGCCAAGAACTCGACGTGCGCCCCGTCCGGCTCCCGCGTCCGGTCGCCCACCCACAGCATGTGGGCCGAGCAGTCGTACCAGTCGCCCGTCAGCGAGTCGAGGCGGGTCAGCGCCTCCTCGTAGACGAGCAGCAGGGCCTCGTGCGAGGTGTAGAAGTCGACCTCGCGCAGCTGGGGCTGGGTGTCGCCGACGACGCCGCACGCCCGCATGAAGCGCATGGCCCGGTCGATCTCGGAGGCGATGGCCTCGTAGCGGCGGCCCTCGTTGCTGCTGGCCACGAACTGCTGGTTCCACACGTGCACCTGGCTGAGGTCGGCGAAGCCGCCCTTGGTGAACGCGCGGAGCAGGTTGAGCGTGGCGGCCGACTGGTGGTAGGCGCCGATGAGGCGCTGGGGGTCGGCCACGCGCGCGGCGGCGTCGGGGGCGTCGTCGTTGACGATGTGCCCGCGGAACGACGGCAGCTCGAGGTCGCCGACCAGCTCGGTGGGCGACGACCGGGGCTTGGCGAACTGGCCGGCGATGCGGCCCACCTTCACCACCGGGACTCCGGAGCCGTAGGTGAGCACGACCGCCATCTGGAGGATGACCTTGAGCTTGTCGCGGATCGAGTCGGCCGAGAAGTCCCCGAAGGACTCGGCGCAGTCGCCGGCCTGGAGCAGGAACGCCCGCCCGCCGGCCACGTCCGCCAGCGAGCAGGTGAGCTGGCGCGCCTCGCCGGCGAAGACCAGCGGCGGGAGGCCGGCCAGCTGCTTGAGGGCGCGGTCGAGGGCGGCCTCGTCGGGCCAGTCCGGCTGCTGGGCCGCCGGCCGGTCGCGCCAGCTGGTCGGCGTCCACGCCCTCGCTTCCATCGTCATCAGCCTAAGGGCTCCTCGCGCCGTAGGGTGCGGTGATGGGCGTGCGGCCGTTCCGGTTCGGCGTGCAGCTGGCGGCGGCGACCGACGCCAAGGCGTGGGCCGACCAGGCCCGGGCGGCCGAGGACCTCGGGTACTCGACGATCCTCATGCCCGACCACTTCGGCGACCAGTGGGGCCCGCTGGTGGGCCTCACGGCGGCGGCGACGGCCACCACGTCCATCCGGATCGGGTCGCTGGTGTTCGCCAACGACTACCGCCATCCCGCCGTCCTGGCCCGGGAGGCGGCCACGCTCGACGTGGTGAGCGAGGGCCGGCTGGAGCTGGGCATGGGTGCCGGGTGGCTGCGCAGCGACTACGACGAGCTCGGCCTGCCCCACGACCGGCCGGGCGTGCGGGTCGAGCGCCTGGGCGAGGCGGTGCGGGTGGTCAAGGCGCTGTGGGCCGGCGGCGAGGTCACGTTCTCCGGGGCCCACTACCGGCTCGACGGGGCCCGCTGCCTGCCCCGGCCCGTGCAGCGGCCCCACCCTCCGGTGGTGGTGGCAGGGGGCGGCCGTCGCGTCCTCGGCGTGGCGGCCCGGGAGGCCGACATCGTGGGGTTCAACACCAGCCTGGCCGCCGGGGAGCGGGGGCCGGAGACGGCGCGGGCCGCCCTCGTCGAGCACTTCCGGGAGCGGGTGGCTTGGGTTCGAGAGGCGGCGGGGGAGCGCTTCGACGACCTGGAGCTCCAGTGCTACACGGCGTTCTGCCTGGTCGGCGTCGACCCCCAGGCCACCGCCGCCTTCATGGCTCCCCGCTTCGGCGTCACCGCCGAGCAGGCGCTGGAGGTGCCCATCGTGCTCGTGGGCAGCGTCGACCAGATCTGCGACACCCTGGAGCGGCGCCGGGCGGAGCTCGGCTTCAGCTACTGGTCGGTCCCGGGCGACGCCCTCCACGCCTTCGCCCCCGTGGTGGCCCGCCTCACCGGTCGTTAGCGCTTCTCGCACCAGGAATCGACCGCTGGTGGTCGATTCCTGGTGCGAGAACGGGGCGGCGGGAGCTCAGGCGCCGAGGACGGACCGCACGGCGGCCTCCACCACCGAGCGGCCGCGGGCGTCACCGAGGAGGTCGAGCTCCAGGCGGTCGAGGGTGACGGCGACGGCCAGCTCGGAGCGGGGCTCGGCCATGGCGACCGACCCGCCCAGCCCCGCGTGCCCGAAGGCGCCGTCGCCGCCGTCGGGGTCCAGGGCGGCGAAGCCCATGAAACCCAGTCGCCACCGCACCGGGGTGAGGAGGATGAGGTCGGGCCGGGTGTTCTGGACCTCGGTGGCGGCCGCGATGGTGCCCGGCTCGAGCAGGCGCACGCCGTCGAGCTGGCCGCCCCGCTCCAGCGCCGCGTACACGGCGGCGAGCGAGCGGGCGGTGAACGCGCCGGTGATGGCCGGCACGCACGCCGCCCGGCCCCGCTCGCTGTTGACGAAGGCGATCATGTCGCCCTTGGGGGCGACGGCCCGCAGGATCAGCGAGTCGGCCGGCAGCAGTTGCTCGAGCGACGGCATGGACAGGTAGACGGGGTTCCAGAACACCGGGGCCAGGCGGTGCTGCTGGTCGGGTGGTGTGCCCAGGAAGCAGCCGTCGAGGCCGAGCGGCCCGGCGATCTCCTCGGCCACGAACCGCTCGAGTGCGCGGCCGTCCACCCGCCGCACCAGCTCGCCCGCCAACCAGCCCCACGTGAGGGCGTGGTAGCCGTTGGCCGTCCCCGGCTCCCACTCGGGCGACAGCCCCTCGACGGCGGCGACCATGGTGTCCCAGTCGGCCAGCGTCTCGACGCCGGGGATGGCGTCGCGGATGTGGGGGACGCCCGCCTCGTGGCACAGGGCGTGGCGGATGGTGATGCCGTCCTTGCCGTGCCGCCCGAACTCCGGCCAGACGGAGGCGACCGGCGTGTCGTACCCGAGGCCGGCCCGCTCCAGAGCCATGTGGACCGCCGTGGACACCGGCCCCTTGGTCGTGGAGAACGACACCGCCAGCGTGTCCTCACGGAAGGCGCCGCCCCACAGGTCGACCACGGGGACGCCCCGGTGGCGGACGGCGACGGCGACGCCGTGGTGGGCGCCGGCGGCCAGCGGCTCGGCGACGGCGCGGGCGACGGCCGCGAACCGGGCGTCGCACCATCCGTCGAGCCCCTCGGGCAGCCGGGCGTCGGGCACGGGAGGGGACGGTACCGCCGCCGAGGCCGCCGTAGGCTTCGTCTGTGCCTGGCGCGGTCGGCGGGAGCGGGAGGCCGCCGCGGATCGGCATCCTGGGCGGCACGTTCGACCCCGTCCACGTCGGCCACCTGTCGGCCGCCGTCGAGGTGCGGGCTGCCCTCGCCCTCGACCGCATGCTGCTCGTGGTCGCCAACGTGCCGTGGCAGAAGGTGGCGTCCCGGGCCGTCACGCCGGCCGAGGACCGCTTCGCCGTGGTCGCGGCGGCGGCGTCCGAGGTCGACGGCCTGGAGGCGAGCCGGCTGGAGATCGACCGCGGGGGGCCGTCGTACATGGCCGACACCGCCGCCGAGCTGGCGGCCCTCCACCCGGGCGCCGGGCTCCACCTGGTGGTGGGCGGCGACATCGCCGGCGAGCTGGGGACGTGGGTGCGCGGTGAGGAGCTGTGCGCGGCCGTGTCCCTCGTGGTCGTGTCCCGCCCCGGCGCGGCGGCCGTCCTGCCTCCACCGCCGTGGCGGTCGACGGCGGTCACCATCCCGGCGCTCGACGTGTCGAGCAGCGATCTGCGGGCCCGGGCGGCCGCCGGGCGCCCGCTCGACGTGCTCGTCCCGCCCGCCGCCCTACGCGAGATCCGGCGGCGCGGTCTGTATCTTGGTTGAAGGATGAACAGCGGCAGGACGGACACGGTCGGCCCGGCGCCCGGTCCGTTCCCGCTCGATCCGATCCCCCTCCCGGAGACGCGCCGCGGCGGGCGGGCCGAGCGCCGCCGCCAGCGCCGCCGGCGCCGCCGGGTCCGCAACGTCGCCGTCGCCACCGTGGTGGTGCTCGTCGTCGGCGTCGCCGCCGCCCTCCTGCGCTCCGGCGCCGACAGGGGCGGTGGGGACGACGGCGACGGCCCGGGCGGCACCGCCGCCGCCGCCCCCCCCGCCGTGCTGCTGGCCCAGCAGGAGGCCTCGGGCCGGGCGTCGTCGCTGACCGTGCTCGTGCCCCGGCCGGGCGGAGGGGGGACGCTGATCCTCCTGCCGCCCGGGACCATGACCGAGGTCGTCTCGCTCGGCCTCGAGCCGGTGGCCCGATCGTTGGAGCTGGGCGGCCCGGCCCGCCTGAAGTCGACCGTCGAGAACCTGCTCGGCGCAGTGCTGGGCGACACCGTGCTGTTGGACGACGGCTCGTTGGCGGCCGTCATGCAGCCCGTCGGGCCGGTAACCGTCACTGTGCCCGAGCGGGTGGAGCAGGTGGAGCCGACGGGCCGGGTGCAGGTGCTCTACGAGGCGGGGCCGGTCGCGGTGGCGCCCGCCGACGTGCCCGCCTTCCTGGCCGCCAAGGGCCGGGGCAGCGACCTGTCCCGCCTGGCCCGCCACCAGGCGTTCTTCGACGCCTGGCTGGGCGCCGTCCGGGCCCGGCCCGACACCGCGCCCACCAGCCCGCCCGGGCTGGCCCGGGCCTTCGACGCCCTGGCCGCCGGCGAGGTGCGGACCCGCATCCTGCCCGTCGAGGCCTTCGGGACGGGCGCCGCCGAGGGGGAGCTGTACCGGGTGCGGACCGAGGAGAAGCAGCGCATGGTCGCCGAGGCGTTCCCCGCCGACGCCCTGCCCGGCGGGTCCGAGCGCCCGCGCATCCAGATCCTCAACGGGACGGGCGCGGTGGGCCTGGCCGAGGCCGTGCGGGCCAGGCTGGGAGCCGGCTTCGACGTCCGCCTCACCGGCAACGCCTCCACCTTCGACAAGCCCCAGACCGAGATCGTCTTCTACGACCGCGACGAGGAGTCGGCGGCGCAGCGCGTCCGCGACGCCCTCGGAGTGGGACAATTGGTCTTCAGCCGCAATGCCATCGACGTCGTCGACGTGACGGTCATCGTCGGAAAGGACTTCCCCACCGCGTGACTCCCGAGGACATCCGCCAGCAGACCGTCGTGGCCGCCAGGGCGGCACTGGCCAAGAAGGGCGAGGACCCGGTGATCCTGGAGGTGGGGGCGGTGCTGGCCATCACCGACGCCTTCGTCATCACCAGCGGGACGAACCCCCGCCAGGTCCGCACCATCGCCGAGGAGGTCGAGCTCCGGGTGGCGGAGGAGTGCGGTCCCAAGCCGCTCCGCGTCGAGGGGCTCGACGACGCCCGGTGGGTCCTCCTCGACTACGGCGACTTCGTGGTCCACGTGTTCCTGGACGAGGTGCGCCGCTACTACGACCTCGAGCGCCTGTGGTCCGACGCGCCGCGGGTGGAGTGGGACGAGGAGGCCGCCGCCGCCAGCGGGTAGCCGGGTGGCTCCGCCGGGGGTGCGGTAACGTGAGAGCCCTCCGGGGCTGTAGCTCAATTGGTAGAGCGCAACGATGGCATCGTTGAGGTCAGGGGTTCGATTCCCCTCAGCTCCACTTCCCGACGTGACAGCAGAGCTTGCTCGGCGAGTCGATGGAGCTCCGAGGCCCGGTGGTGCCCGAACTCCGTGGGGCCTTTTGCTCGCGCCGGTACCATCCCGGCATGGGTGAGGGGTACGACCCGCAGACGGTCGAGGCGAAGTGGCAGCGCCGGTGGGACGACGAGGGCACCTACCGGGTGGCCAACGACGACCCCCGGCCGAAGTGGTACGTGCTGTCGATGTACCCGTACCCGAGCGGCCCCGCCCACCAGGGCCACGTGCGCAACTACACCTTCGGCGACCTGAACGTGCGCTGGCGGACCATGCGGGGCCACGCCGTCCTGTCGCCCATGGGCTTCGACAGCTTCGGGCTGCCGGCCGAGAACGCCGCCATCAAGTCGGGGTCGCACCCGCGGCCCTTCACCGACGAGCGCATCGCCGAGCTGAAGGCGTCGATGGTCCGGCTGGGGGCCATGTACGACTGGCGGCGGGAGATCCGCAGCCACGACCCCGAGTACATCCGCTGGAACCAGGTCATCTTCGAGCGGTTCCTGGAGGCGGGCCTGGCCTACCGGGCCAACGCCCCGGTCAACTGGTGCCCCGGCTGCCGGACGGTCCTGGCCAACGAGCAGGTGCTGGCCGACGGGACGTGCGAGCGGTCGGGCGACGTCGTCACCAAGCGGGACCTGGAGCAGTGGTTCTTCCGCATCACGCGCTACGCCGACGAGCTGCTGGACGACCTGGCGGGGCTGGACTGGCCCGAGCGGGTGAAGACCATGCAGCGCAACTGGATCGGCCGCTCCGAGGGCGCCGAGTTCGACCTGGCCGTGGGCGGCCGCCCCGACCTGAAGGTGCGCGTCTTCACCACCCGCCCCGACACCAGCTTCGGCATGACGTACGCCGTGCTGGCCCCCGAGCACCCGCTGGTCGACGACCTGACCACCGACGAGCAGCGGGCGGCGGTCGACGAGTTCCGCGAGCGGGTGCGCCAGGAGTCGGAGATCGAGCGCCTGTCGACCGAGGGGGACGTGGCCAAGCGCGGCGTCTTCACCGGGTCGTCGGTGGTGAACCCCTTCAACGACGAGCCGGTGCCGGTGTACCTGGCCGACTACGTGCTGATGGGCTACGGCACCGGGGCGATCATGGCGGTGCCGGCCGAGGACCAGCGCGACTGGGACTTCGCCACCGTGCACGGCCTGCCCATCGTGCGCACGGTCCAGCCGCCCGAGGGCTGGGACGGCGAGGCGTACACGGGCGACGGCCCCCGGATCAACAGCGAGTGGCTGGACGGCATCACCGACACGGCCACCGCCAAGGCCCGGGCCGTCGAGTGGCTGGAGGAGCGGGGCCTGGGCGAGCGCAAGGTGAACTACCGCCTGCGCGACTGGCTGGTGTCACGCCAGCGCTTCTGGGGCTGCCCCATCCCGATCGTGTACTGCGCCACCGACGGCATGGTCCCCGTCCCCGTCGACCAGCTGCCCGTGGTGGCGCCCGACGACATCGAGCTGGCGCCCACCGGCGAGTCGCCGCTGAGGAAGCACGAGGGCTTCCGCCACACCACCTGCCCGACGTGCGGCGGGCCGGCCGAGCGGGAGACCGACACCATGGACACGTTCGTCGACTCGTCCTGGTACTTCCTGCGCTTCTGCGACCCCTGGGTCGCCGATCGGCCCATCGCCACGGACGCCGCCGAGCGGTGGATGCCGGTGGACCAGTACATCGGCGGGATCGAGCACGCCATCCTCCACCTGATGTACGCCCGCTTCTACACCAGGGCGCTGGCCGACCTGGGCCTGGCGCCGGCCGGGGTGCGCGAGCCGTTCCGGCGCCTGTTCACCCAGGGCATGATCCGCATGGGCGGCACCAAGATGTCGAAGTCCAAGGGCAACCTGGTGGCGCCGGCCAAGTACTTCGACACGGTGGGCGCCGACGCCCTGCGCCTGTACCACCTGTTCGTGGGGCCGCCGGCCGACGACGTGGACTGGACGGAGCAGACCGAGGAGCTGATCGAGGGCTGCTCGCGCTTCTTGAAGCGGGTGTGGCGCATGGCCGGAGGCGACGGGCCCGGCCCGGCCGCCGACCCACTCGCCGTGGACCGGGCCGCCCACCGGCTGATCGCCCGGGTGAGCGACGACTACGAGCGCTGGTCGTACAACACGGCCGTCGCCGCCCTGATGGAGTTCACCAACCTGCTGTACCGCGACGGCACGACCGACTTCGCCGTCGACACCATGCTGCTGCTGATGGCGCCCATGACCCCCCACCTGTCGGCCGAGCTGTGGGAGCGGCGCCGCGGCGGCCACGTGCACGCCGAGCGCTGGCCCGAGGCGGACGCCGCCATGGCCCGCCACGAGACGGTGACCATGGTCGTGCAGGTCAACGGCAAGGTGCGCGATCGCATCGACGTCGCCCCCGACGTGGACGAGGCCGCCGCCGAGGCGCTGGCCCTGGCATCCGAGCGGGTCCGCGAGCAGCTTCAGGGCCGCCCGCCCCGCAAGGTGATCGCCCGCCCGCCCCGCCTCGTCAACGTCGTGGTGTGACCGCACCCGCCGAGCCGCGTCTGGCACCAGGAACCGACACCCCGGTGCCGGTTCCTGGTGCCAGAACGGCGGGGGGCGGCTCGGAGCGGGCGCCGGCGCCGTGACGGCCGCCGCCCCAGAGTGGCCCCGCCTGAGATTGACGTTCGGCGCCGCCTACGATGACGCGGTCGTGCCCGGTTTTTCTCTTTCGGCGGATCGTCCTCGGCGCGCCCGGCGGCTGGCCGCCGCCGCCCTGGTCGTGCTCGCCGCCTGCTCGGGCGGGAGTGACGATGGCGGCGCCGGGACCGGCGGCGGCGCCGGGTCAGACTCGGCGAAGGCGCCCGGGTTCGCCTTCACCATCACGGGGACCGAGGTGCAGTCCATGGCGCCCCAGGCGCCCGCCTTCCCGCCCGAGGTGGCGGCCGAGGTGAAGGCGGGCCTCGACGCCTGGCTCGCCGACGGCCTGATCGAGCCCCTTCGCGACGGCCGGGCACCCGCCGGCCTGGAGCAGTCCTTCACGGCCGGCGCCCTGGCCCGGCTCACGGCGTCGGCGCCCGACCGGTCCGCCGTGCTGGAGGACGGCGTGGCGCTGAAGGGCGACGTGCGCCAGGACCGGGCGAACGCCAAGCTCACCGCCCTCGTCGACCCGGCCGGCGGCGTCCCCCTCGTCACCGCCCAGGTCGACGTCGCCCACACCGTCGACACCGGCGACGGCGACGTGGCCGTGGTGCGCACGGGCGAGTTCGTCCTGGTCGACGACGGCGGCTCGTGGAAGGTCGAAGCGTTCGACATGCGCACGTCGAGGGACTCGGTGTGAGGCGGACGGCGGCGGTGGCGGCCGCCGGCCTGGCGCTGGTCGCCACCGCCCTCACCGTCAGGCCCGACGGCGCCCGCGCCCAGCCCGGGATCGAGATCCACAAGGTCGACGAGGGGCACTTCTCCCCGGTGCCCGACAAGCCGGTCTTCGTGCTCGTCGTCGGCCTCGACGGCGGCCGGCCGGGCATCGACGGCGACCGGGCCGATGCCATCCACCTCATCGGGGTGAACGCGGCGGCGGGCGCCGGCACCATGCTCAACATCCCGCGTGACGCGTTCGTCGCCATCCCCGGCCGCGGCCAGAGCAAGATCAACGACGCCTACTACTACGGCGGCCCCGGCCTCATGGCCGAGACGGTGGAGGCGCTCACCGGCGCCGACGTCGCCTTCGTGCTGGCGGCCCGTTTCGGCCCGTTCGAGAACCTGGTCAACGAGGCGGGTGGCGTCCCGGTGGACGTCCCCATCCCCATGAAGGACAAGAACTCGGGCGCCGACTTCCCCCAGGGGCGGGTGGACATGGACGGGCGGGCGGCGCTGGCCTTCGCCCGCAACCGCTACATCCCGGGCGGCGACTTCCGCCGCAGCGAGCACCAGGGCCTGCTGATCCTGTCCGCCCTCACCAAGCTGCGGGCCGAGAACCCGGGGGCCACGGGGGTCGCCCGCTACCTCGGCATCCTCGGCCGCAATGTCGAGATCACCGGGGTGACGCCGCTCGAGCTGTACCGGTTGGGCCGCCTGGCGCTCACCATCGACCCGGCCAAGGTGCGCAGCGTCACCATGCCGGGCCAGGTCGGCCAGGCCCGGGGCCTCTCCGTGGTGCTGGTCGCCGGCGGCGCCGTCGGGCTGTTCGCCGACCTGCGCGACGACGCCGTCCTCCAGGCCCACTGAGTCGTTCTCCCGGCCGGGGCCCCGACCCCGGCCTCCTCGCCGAGGCGTGGGCCCCAGCCCCGCCCGGCGCCGTGAGTCGTTCTCCCGGCCGGGGCCCCGACCCCGGCCTCCTCGCCGAGGCGTGGGCCCCAGCCCCGCCCGGCGCCGTGAGTCGTTCTCCCGGCCGGGGCCCCGGCGGGTCAGGCGGCGGGCATGGACAGGGGGCGTCCGAAGAGGTAGCCCTGGCCCAGGTCGACGGCGAGCTCGGTGAGCATGCCCCGCTCGTGGTCGGTCTCGATGCCCTCGGCGATGAGGAGGCTGCCCGTGCGCTCGGCGAAGTGGCCGAGGCCGGCGACGAGGGCCTGGCGGGCGGGGTCGCCGTGGATGCCGGTCACCCAGGACTGGTCGAGCTTCACGTAGTCGGGCTCCAGGGCGAGCACGTGGCGCAGGCTGGCGAAGCCCGAACCGGCGTCGTCGACCGACAACCGGGCGGCCGGGCGCAGCTCGTCGAGGGCGTCGGAGAGCTGGCGGTAGTCGCCCACCGGGTCGTGCTCGGTGAGCTCGAGGACGATCTGGACGGTGCAGCGGGCCAGCAGGTTCCGGAGACGGCGGCCGTCGAGGACCAGGGCGGGGGAGACGTTGACGCTCACCCAGCAGCCCGGCGGGAGGCCGGAGGCGGCCCGCAGGGCGGCCGCCAGCGTGGCCGTCTCCAGGTCGATGCCGCGGTCGAGGGCGCTGGCCTCGGCGAAGCGGACCATGGGCGGCGTCCCGTCGGTGAAGCGGGTGAGGGCCTCGAAGCCGATGACCCCGCCGTCCCCGAGGCGCACGATGGGCTGGAACACCGGGGCGAACGCCTGTCGCACCAGCAGGTCGTCGAGCCGGGCCCGGCGGATGTCGGGCTCACCGCGCTCGAGCAGGGCGGGGGTGAGCAGGCCGGACGCCACGGTGGCGAAGTCGATGGCGGTGGCCAGCAGCTGGGCCTCCGCCATGGCGGCGTCGGGCTCGCCGTCGGCGGCGACCAGGCCGAGGGCGCCGAGCGGCTCCGTCCCGGTCCCGAAGGGCGCCCACGCCACCCGGGCCGCGCCGCGCTCGACCCACGGCCCGCCGCGGGCGTGGGCGCGCAGGTCGGCGGAGGCGTCGGCCGACAGGGGGACGCCGGGGCGCAGCGAGTCGGGCGCCGAGCCCTTCACGCTGAGCGGGACGGCCCCGCCCTCCTCGGGGAACAGGACGACGGCGGCGCCGGCCAGCTGGCGCAGCTCGCGGATCTCGTCGCACAGCACCTCGGCGGTACGGGCGGCCGACGCCTCGGGGTGCATGCGGCACAGGGCGGCGGCGATGGCGGACCGCTCGGTCAGGCGCCGCTCCAGGACGTCGGCCCACGCCGCCCGCCCCCGCATCTGGGCCCGGACGCGCGCGACCAGCTCGTCGGGGTGGAACGGCTTGGTGACGTAGTCGTCGGCGCCCTGCTGGAGCCCCTCGACCCGGGCCGAGACGTCGTCCTGGGCGGTGACGATGACCACGGGGAGGGTCCGGGTGCTCTCGTCGGCCCGCAGCCGGGCGAGCACCTGGAGCCCGGACATGCCCGGCATGGAGTTGTCGAGCAGGACCACCGAGTACGGGCGGCGGGCGGCCAGATCGAGCGCCTCGATGCCGCTGGACGCCTCCTCGACCTGGAGCCCAGCCGTGGCCAGCGCCGTGGACAGCACCATGCGGACGGTGTCGTCGTCGTCGACCACCAGCACGGGGTGGGTCCGGTCACCGGGAACCGTCAGGGCCCGCTCCTTCTCGTCCGATCACTGCCATGTTGCCACCGGATGCCCGGAGGAGGCGTTTCGCGCCATTCGGGCAACCGGGTGCTCAGCCGTCGGCGTCGGGCTCGCCCCGCAGGAACCGCTCCAGCTCGGCCACGATCTGGTCGCCGGTGGGGATGTCGGAGGGGTCGAAGGGGGGCGGCGACTCCTCGGCGTCGGCCGCTGCCTCCAGCTGGCGGACCAGCTCGGCGTGCTCGGGGCTGGACGCCATGAGCGAGTCGATGCGGACCGCGGCCCGGGCCGCCGCCTCGTGCAGCTCGGAGACGTCGAGGTCGAGGCCCCCGACGGCGGCCAGGCCGTCCAGCAGGGCGGCGCCGGCCGCCGGGTAGGGCATGTTGGCGGCGTAGTGGGGGACCCGGGCCCACAGCCCCACGGCGGGGATGCCGGCTGCCGCGAACCCCTCCTGGAGGGCGAAGGAGATGCTGGCGGGGACGGTGTGGGTCCCGGGCACGACGCCGACCCGGGCCGCCTCCTCGGCCGACGTGGCCGTGGCCGCCAGCCTGACCGGCCGGGTGTGGGGCGCGGCGAGGGGGAAGGCGCCCAGGGCGACGACCCGGCGGACACCGAGGAGCGTCCCCACCTCGACGACGGCGGCCACGAAGGCCCGCCACGCCAGGTCGGGCTCGGGCCCGACGAGCACGAGGACGTCCCGGCCCGCCCGGTCGGCCATCGACCGCAGCTCGATGGACGGCCACGTCACCGGCTCGGTGACGCCGTCGACGATCTGCACCAGCGGCCGGCGGTCCCGGTAGTCGAGGAAGCGGTCGCCGTCGAACGTGGCCGCCACCTCGCTCGCCTTGCCGTCGAGCAGGTGGCCGATCGCCGCGCCCGCCCCCAGGCCGGCGTCGATGAAGCCCTCCAGCCCGATCACGAGCAGCGGGGCGTCGAAGGTGGCGCCGGAGCGGATCGTGTAGGGCTCGGTCACGGGGCAAACGTAGACTCCCGGGCATGGCCGACGTCACCGATGCCACCTTCGAGCGCGACGTCCTCGAGCGGTCCGCCACCGTCCCGGTGGTCGTCGACCTGTGGGCGGCGTGGTGCGGACCGTGCCGGTCGCTCACCCCCATCCTGGAGAAGGTGATCGCCGAGACCGGCGGCGCCGTGGAGCTCGCCAAGGTCGACATCGACGCCAACCCGAACGTGGCCGCCAGCTTCCAGGTGCAGTCGATCCCCGCCGTCTTCGCCGTCAAGGACGGGCAGGTGGTGGACTCGTTCGTGGGCGCCGTCCCCGAGGCCAGCGTGCGCCAGTTCGTCGCCGGGCTGGCTCCTGCCCCGAGCGAGGCCGACCTGCTGGTGGAGAAGGGCGACGAGGCGTCGTTGCGCGCCGCCCTGGCCCTCGACCCGGCCCACCACGGCGCCGCCGTGGTCCTGGCCGAGCTGCTGGCGGGGCGGGGCGAGGGCCAGGAGGCCCTGGGCCTGCTGGCTCGCGTCCCCGAGACGGCCGAGGTCCGGCGGGTGGCCGCCCTGGCCCGGGTGGGCGCCACCGGGCCCGACGACCCGGCCGCCGAGCTCGACGCCCTCCTGGACCGGGTCAGGGGGGACGACGACGCCCGCCGGCGCTTCCTCGACCTCCTCGAGGTCCTCGGTCCGGACGACCCGCGCACGGCGCAGTACCGCAGGGCGCTGACCACCCGCCTCTTCTAGCGCCGGCGCGGGTGGGCCCGCCGGCCGGGAAGCCCCTGGCCCCGGGCCGGGGCCGGCGGTAGGGTGCGGGCGCCGCTTCCCCCGGTCGACGTCCTCCGTCCCGGGAGTGCCCCGTGCCCGACATGCCGGCGTCCTGGCGGGAGCGGCTGGCCGCCGCCCGCCTCGCCATCCGGTCGCTCGCCCCGACCGCCCGCCCCGCCGCCATCGCCGTCACCGCCGGCGGGGTGGCCG